>NZ_JASJVC010000006.1:0-94930 GCF_035019905.1 Sphingomonas sp. 10B4
CCCCCCCCCCCCCCCCCCCCCCCCCCCCCCTTTTTTTTTCACGCCGACGCGATGTGTATAAGAGACAGGACACGGAGAGGGTAGCGCCCGAGGCACGCCCCTCCCCTAACCCCTCCCGCAAGCGGGAGGGGGATACGCGATTACTCGCTGTCGACGAGCACCAGTTCGGAATCTTCGAGCGCGGTGATCGCGACGGTCTGGCCGCCATCCATCGCCGCGCCATCGCGCGCCTTGAACGTCTGGCCGTCGATCTCGACCGATCCCGTCGCAGGAACCAGATACGCGTGACGCCCGGGGCCGACTTCGTGCGTGATCGTCTCGCCAGCCCGCACCAGCGCTGCGAGCACGCGCGCGTCGGCACGGATCGGCAGCGCATCGGTGTCCTCGGCAAAGCCGCTCGCCAGCGTCACGAACTGCCCCGAACGATCGTCCTTCGGGAAAGGCTTTGCGCCCCAGCTCGGCGATCCGCCCTTGCGGCTCGGCTCGATCCAGATCTGGAAGATCGTCGTCTGCTCGGGCTCTAGGTTATATTCGGCATGGCGCACGCCGGTTCCGGCGCTCATCACCTGGACGTCGCCCGCCCCGGTGCGGCCTTCGTTGCCCATCGAATCCTTGTGCGTGATCGCGCCCTTGCGGACATAGGTGACGATTTCCATGTCGCGGTGCGGATGCGGCGGGAAGCCGCTGTTGGCGGCGATCTCGTCGTCGTTCCACACGCGGATCGCGCCCCAGCCCATGCGGGCGGGCTCGTAATAATTGGCGAAGGAAAAATGGTGGCGGGCGTTGAGCCAGCCATGCTCGGCATGGCCGAGGCTCTCGAACGAACGTCTCTCGATCATTGCGGATCTCCCGAAGGAATTGCGTTGGCACCAAGATAGGCGTTTGGATTGCGCGGTAAATGGAAACACTGGAAACCGATCGTTTCGACATGTAAGGAAACGCGTCGCCCGGAGCCTGGTACCAAATGCGTCTTCCCGATCTCGAAGCCTGGGCGATCTTCGCCAGTGTGGTCGAACACCGCTCCTTCAGTGGAGCCGCCGATTCGATCGGCGTTTCGAAGGCGACGGTGTCGAAAGCGGTGACGCGGCTCGAGGCGCATCTCGGGCAATCGCTGTTCCACCGCACGTCGCGCCGGCTGACCTTGACCGAGACCGGCAAGGGCCTGGCGGAACATGCCGCCCGGATTCTCGCCGAGGCGATCGCCGCCGAGGAAGCCGCGCACGATGCCGCGACGACCCCCACCGGGCTGGTACGATTGAGCGCACCGATGACGCTCGGCCTCGCGATCGTCGCGCCGCTCGTCGCCGAGTTCCTGCTGCTCCATCCCGGCATCGAGATCGAGCTGATCCTGTCCGACGCCAAGGTCGATATCGTTGCCGAGGGGTTCGATATCGCGCTGCGCATCGCCGACCTGCCCGACAGTTCGCTGCGCGCGCGTCGGCTTGGGCCGATCGCCATCCATATCGTCGGCTCGCCTGAGTATTTCGCGCGAGAGGGCCGACCGACCCATCCCGCGCAACTCGGCGAACATGCCTGTTTCGGCTATACCAACGTCACCGGACCGTGGCGCTTCTTCGGCCCTGGTGGTGCAGAAGCTGCCGTGCGGCCAAGAGGCCCGCTATCGGCGAACAGCGGCGACGCGCTGCTCCCGGCGCTCCGCGCTGGACTCGGCATCGGCTTGCTGCCGGACTTCATTGTCGGCCCCGACCTTGCCTCGGGGAAGCTCGAGGTCGTGCTCGCCGACTGGCATGGACCGCCGATCGCGCTGCATCTGGTGACCCCGCCAAGTGCGCTCCGGCCCGCGCGCGTCGAGGCGCTGATGGACTTTTTGACGGAGAAAGTTCGCAACCCTTGCGTTCGCGAAGGGTGAAGCGCCTTGCCCCCGATGCCGACGACGCCCGGTTCATCCGCCGTGTCCTGATCGTCATTCTGATCGTCGCGCTCACTGCGGCGGTGTGGCGTGCGGGCAATCTGCTGATCCTCGCGTTCGGCTCGATGCTCGGCGCGGTCGCAATCCGCGCGATTGCCGAGCTCTTTGGCAGGGTCGTCCCGCAACGCGCGACGATGCCGCTCGCGGTGACCACGGTGCTCGCGGTGATCGGGTTTCTCGGGTGGCTGTTCGGCGTCGAATTCGCGCAGCAGATCAACCAGCTCGTCTCGCAATTGCCGCATCTGCTCGACCAGCTTTCGCACTGGATGTCGCAATCGCCGGTCGGTGCGAAGATCGTCGAAGCGGTCAAGGCGGCATTCGCCGGATCGCGCGTCGCCAGCGACATCGGGGGCCTGCTGAGCGGCAGCGGCCAGTTGCTGCTCAACTGCATCCTCCTCCTCGTCGGCGCCCTGTTCTTCTCCGCCGACCCCGACGTCTATCAGCGCGGCGCGTTGCTGCTCGTGCCGCCATCGGTGCGCCCGGCGTTTGCCGATGCGCTGGTCGATGTCGGCACGACGCTGCGGCTGTGGTTGCGCGCCGAGCTGATCGGGATGACCTCGATGGGGCTGCTCGTCGGCACGGGGCTGTGGATCGCTGGCGTGCCCTCGGCGTGGGCGCTCGGGCTGCTCGCGGGCCTTAGCGAATTCATTCCCTATGTCGGGCCTACCGCTGCAATGCTTCCCGCACTCGGGCTTGCCGCGACCGCGGGAACGGCCCCGTTGATGGGCACGCTGATCACCTATGCGATCGTCCGCGTGATCCAGACCAACTTCGTCACGCCCTATGTCCAGAGCCGCGTGATCGACATCCCGCCCGCGATCACGGTGTTCGCGATCATTGCGATCGGCTTCGTCTTCGGGCTGTTCGGGCTCTTCTTTTCGGCAGGATTGCTGGTGGTCGGATTTTCGCTCGTGCGCAGCCTGTATCTGTGCGAGGTGCTCGGCGAGGACCTCACAGACGATGCCGAATCACCCCGCGAATCGCGGATTCAGGCCGATTAATGCGAAATTAACCTTTTGCCTTCATCACTGATCAGGTTAATGGTTTGTGTCAGGCATATCGGGCCGCAGGGAGCTCCGATCGTCTGGTAAGCAATGGGGACCGCCAGATGCGCGTATTGTTGATCGAGGACGAGCCGACGACCGCGAAGGCGATCGAGCTCATGCTGACGGCCGAAGGCTTCAACGTCTACAAGACCGACCTCGGCGAGGAAGGCTTGGATCTCGGCAAGCTCTACGATTACGACATCATCCTGCTCGACCTCAATTTGCCCGACATGCACGGCTACGACGTGCTGAAAAAGCTCCGCGTCGCGCGCGTCCAGACGCCGGTGCTGATCCTGTCGGGCATCAACGAGATGGACAGCAAGGTCCGCAGCTTCGGCTTCGGCGCCGACGATTACGTCACCAAGCCGTTCCACCGCGAAGAACTCACCGCGCGCATCCACGCCGTCGTGCGCCGCTCGAAGGGCCATAGCCAGTCGGTCATCCGCACCGGCAAGCTTGCGGTCAATCTCGACGCCAAGACGGTCGAAGTCGATGGCAGCCGAGTTCATCTGACCGGCAAGGAGTATGCGATGCTCGAGCTGCTGAGCCTGCGCAAGGGCACCACGCTGACCAAGGAAATGTTCCTCAACCACCTCTATGGCGGGATGGACGAGCCCGAGCTCAAGATCATCGACGTCTTCATCTGCAAGCTGCGCAAGAAGCTGTCGCTCGCTTGCGAAGGCGAGAATTACATCGAGACCGTCTGGGGCCGCGGCTATGTGCTGCGCGAGGCCGACGAGATGATGGCACCCGCGGCCGTCGCCTGATCGCCCAACAGTTTACCGCTCCCGCTGCGGCGGGAGACAGGCCGCGACATCGGGGGACGTCGCGGCCTTTTCTTTACTTGCGGCTCCATGCCTTGGCGCCGCCGATCCAGGTCTGCTCGACCTTGGTCGCGCGCAATTCGGTCGGCGAAGCGAGCAGCGGGTCGCGGTCGACGATGATGAAGTCGGCGCGCTGCCCGACGCCGAGGCGTCCGAACTTGTCCTCGGCAAAGCCGGCATAGGCCGCGCCCCCAGTGAACGCCCACCACGCCTGCTCGCGCGTGATGCGCTCTTCGGGGCGCCAACCGCCGAACGGCTGCCCATCGGCATCCTGCCGCGTGAACGCCGCCGCCCAGCCGGCGAACGGATCGGGCTTCTCGACCGGATAGTCCGACCCGAAGGCGAGCGTCGCACCGTTCTTCAGCATCGAGTTCCACGCATAGGCACCGGCGAGCCGATCGGGCCCGAGCCGCGCCTCGGCCATTGCGCGATCGCTCGTCTGGTGCGTCGGCTGCATCGAGGCGATGATGCCGTTCTTGCCGAAGCGCGGCAGATCGACCGGATCGACGATCTGTGCATGTTCGATCCGCCAGCGGCGATCGCCCTTGTACGTATCGGCCATGTCCTCGATCGCCGAGAGGACCTCGGCATTGGCGCGGTCGCCGATCGCATGGACCGCGACTTGGTAATGGTCGAGCGCGGCGCGGCTCATGTAATTGCGGATCACGTCGTCGGACATGAACCCCGCCCCCGTTTGCCCCGGCGCATCGCTATACGGCTTCTTGAGCCAAGCGCCGCGCGACCCGAGCGCGCCATCGGCATAGAGCTTGACCCCGCCCATCCGCAGCCGGTCGCCATAGAGCCACTGCGTCGGCCCGGCGCCGCCGATCCGCACCGCGGTATCGACCCCCATGCCATAGCTCATGATCCGCACGCGCAGATTGCCCGCGTCGCCGGTGCGGCGATACGCCAGCCAGTCGTCCATGCTCGTGCCCATGTCGGCGGTCGCGGTGATGCCGTAGGACATCAGGATCTCCTGCGCCTTGAGGAAGGCGACGTCGCGCTCCTTGGGCTGCGGCTGCGGCACGACCTTCTCGACCAGCGATTGCGCCGCATCGACGAACACGCCGCTCGGTAGCGGGCCGGTCTTCTCGATCCGCCCGCCCGCGGGCGCGACCGACTTGGCCGTGACGCCTGCTGCCTTGAGCGCGGCGCTGTTGCCCCAGCTCGCATGCCCGTCGGCACGCGCGAGCCAGACCGGGCGATCGCTGACCACCGCGTCGAGATCGGCGGCAGTCGGGAAGCGGCCGAGCGCCCACACCTCCTGGTTCCAGCCGCCGCCGATGATCCACTTCTTCTCGGGGTTGGCGGCGGCGTAAGCTGCGATCCGCGCCTTGGCCTCGTCGAGCGACTTGGTGCCCGACAGATCGAGCTCGAGCGCGCGGAAGCCCAATTCCATGACATGCCCATGCGCGTCGATGAAACCGGGGAGCAGCACCTTGCCATGTTCGTCGGCGCGCCAATCCAATTTGACCGGGCGCTTCTCGCTGTCGACGAGCAGCTTGACGACCTTGCCCTCGGGCGAGATCAGCAGGCCGGTGAAGCGCAGGACCCTGCCGTCCTTGTCGAGCGTGATCCCGGTGACATTATCGATCAACCCATCGGCAAAGGCAGCATTCGGGAGCGAGAGCGCCGCAAGGACGAATGCGGCGCGACGGGCGAAGGACTTGGTCTGCATGCGCAATGCGATAAGCAATGTTCCTTCGTCGCGCCAGATGGTCTAGGCGGCGACATGGTTACTCATCCCCGCCCCGCGCCCGAAACCCTCCCCGTCACCCTCGCCGATGTCCAGGCGGCGCACGCGCGGATCGCCGATCAGATCGTGCGGACGCCGACGTTCATCAGCAAGACGCTGTCCGAGCTGACCGGGGCGACGGTCTATCTCAAGTTCGAGAACCTGCAATTCACCGCGGCGTACAAGGAGCGCGGCGCGCTCAACACGCTGCTGCAGCTGCCCGCGGGCACGAGCGGCGTGATCGCGGCGTCGGCCGGAAACCATGCGCAGGGCCTCGCCTATCACGCCAATCGCCTCGGCATCCCGGCGACGATCGTGATGCCGACCAACACGCCGACCGTGAAGGTGACGCAGACCGAGGGCCACGGCGCGACCGTCGTGCTGTTCGGCGACACGTTCGACGCGGCCTATGCGCACGCCCGCGAGCTCGAAGGCGAGCGCGGGCTGACCTTCGTCCATCCGTTCGACGACGTCCGCGTGATTGCCGGCCAGGGCACGTGCGCGATCGAGATGCTGCAGGACGTGCCGAGCATCGACACCTTCCTCACCCCGATCGGTGGCGGCGGCCTGATCTCGGGCATGGCGGTGGTCGCTGCGGCGGCCGACCATCCGATCGAAGTCGTCGGCGTCGAGGCCGAGTTGTTCCCGTCGATGTTCAACCGCATCAACGGCACCGCAATGCCGTGCGCGGGCGATACGCTCGCCGAGGGTATCGCGGTGAAGGAGCCCGGCGGGATCACTTCGGGGATGGTCAAGGCGCTGGTCGACGACATCGTGCTGGTCAGCGAGCGCAACCTCGAACGCGCCGTCAGCCTGTTGCTGCAGATCGAGAAGACCGTGGTCGAAGGTGCGGGCGCAGCCGGCCTCGCCGCGCTGCTCCAGCATCCCGAGCGCTTCGCCGGCAAGACCGTCGGCGTCGTGCTGTGCGGCGGCAATATCGACACGCGGCTGCTCGCCAACGTCCTGCTGCGCGATCTCGCGCGCTCGGGCCGGCTCGCGCGGTTGCGGATCCGGCTGCAGGATCAGCCCGGCGCGTTGTTCAACGTCGCGCGGATCTTCGATGCCGAACGCGTCAACATCATCGAGATCTATCATCAGCGGGTCTTCACGACGCTCCCCGCCAAGGGCCTGATCACCGATGTCGAATGCGAGACGCGCGACCGCGCGCATCTCGACCGGCTCATCGCCGCTTTGCGCGCCGGGGGCTATGAAGTGAGTACCGTCGAACTCGCGTGACGAAACGAATCTGGCGTGCGGCCAACCGAGTCCCGCGACTCTATCGCAGGGGCCCGGATCGGTGCATTTTATTGCCAGCGCGCTGAATCGATTCAGCAAATGCGGCATTAACCACCAATATTGGTAAAGCCGCTTTTCATCACGTTCGGGAAGATTCATAACGGCGGTGCGAACTGGCCGCCGGGGCGGCAGGACACGCTCATTCAAGGGACCTTCCGCGGTGACAGCGCCATTCCGCTTTCCACGATTTTTCGTCACCAGCCCGTCGCCCTGCCCGTATCTGCCCGGTCGCCAGGAGCGGAAGGTGTTTACCGAGTTGCGCGGCGAGCAAGCGAGCGATCTTAACGATGCGCTTGGCCGGATCGGCTTTCGCCGCAGCCAGTCGGTCGCGTATCGCCCGAGCTGTTCGGGCTGCACCGCGTGCGTCTCAGTCCGCGTCGTCGTTTCGGACTTCGAGGCGAATGCGACGCAGCGCAAGCAGTTGCGGAAGAATGCTGACCTCGAAGTCTCGGCGTGCCGGCCGTGGGCGACAGACGAACAATTCCAGCTGCTGCGCCGCTATCTCGCCTCGCGGCATCCCGGCGGCGGCATGGCCGAGATGGACGAAGGCGATTATGCCGACATGGTCGAGCATTCGCCCGTCAACAGCTTCATCGTCGAATATCGCGAGCCGTCGCTCCACGGCGAGCGCGGAAAGCTGATCGGTGCATGCCTCACCGATCAGCATTCTGACGGGCTGTCGATGATCTACAGCTTCTTCGACTCCGACAGCACCGATCGCCCGGGGCTCGGCAACATGATCATCATGGATCACATCCTGCGCGCGCGTGCCGTCGGGCTGCCCTATGTCTATCTCGGCTATTGGGTGAAGGGCTCGCCGCGGATGGCGTACAAGATCCGCTATCGTCCGATCGAAGTGCTCGGCCCGCAAGGCTGGGGGCTGCTGGTCGACGAGGATGCGGTCTATTCGCCGCCCGCCGAAAAATACGCGATCATGGCCGAGCAGGTGGTAACGACGCGCTGATCCGATCGCGGGGTTATTGCCCCGCCGCGCGATCCACATGGAGGTCAACGTCGAGCACCTCGTCGCCCTCGCCGAGCCGCGATCCGGCGACGGGTGCGGCCCCTGCCGAATCGAGCGCGACGGCCACGCGCGCATAGGCTTCGTCGGCGCAGAGGCCCGTGCACGGATCGAACGCTACCCACCCGAGCCCTGCCACATGCGCCTCGGCCCAGCCGTGCGGCGCAGGGCGACCATCCCCGACCTCGATACACGACGGGCTGTAGCCAGAGACGTAACGTGCCGGCACGCCGAGCGTCCGCGCCGCGGTGACGAACACCTGCGCCAGATCGCGCGCGCTGACCTTCCCTTCGGCGAACGCCTCGATTGCGGTGCGGCCTGCGACCGGACGCCCGCGACACAGCGCGAAGCGCCTGTGCACCGCCAGATTGAGCGCATGCAGCCGCGCGACCGGATCGGTCTCGCTGATCGCGCTTGAAAAGCCGATGATCTCGGCATTGGGCTTGGTCAGCGCCGTCTCGCGCAGGAACAGTTCGGGCGGCAACGGCTCGTGCCCGCCATGCACGATCCCGTGCGAGCGGTTGGTCAGCACCTCGCCCGAGACATGGATCTCGATGCTGTCGAGCGGTCCCTCGACATACAGCATCGTCGTGCGGTTGCCGAAACCGTCGCGCCCATAGCGCAGCCGTGCATCGCAATCGACGTGGAGGTTCCACCCTGCGACCGACTGGTCGTGCGTATCTTCCGGGATCAACCGAAGCAGTTGGGTCAGCCGCGCCTGCGGGTTGGTGAAGCGATACGTCGTGCGGTGATCGATCGCGAGCCGCATCAGCTGAACTTGAACTGGCGGCCGACGGCCATGTGGAGATTGTCGTTCTCGGCGATGAAGCCCTGCAGATATTGGTGCAGCCCGCGCGCGATCACTTCGCCCGATTTGGTGCGAGCCAAGCGTTGCTGGCGGGTGCGCGCCATCCGGTCGGCCTCGCCGTGCAGGCCGGTACGCTTGGCGAGCAAATTGAGGATCTCGACTGCTTCCTCGACCGAGGCGGCGAGGCTGCGCGGCAGTTCGGAGCGTGCGATCAGCAAGTCGATGACGTTCGCCGGCTTCAACCCTTCCGAATAGAGCCAGCGATACGCGGTGACTGCGGACACCGTCTGCAGGATCGTCGTCCATTGGTCGCGGTCGACCACACCGCCGACCGATTCGCCCTTGGGCAGCAGGATATGATATTTGACGTCGAGCAGCCGTGCGGTGTTGTCGGCACGTTCGATCGCTTGGCCCAAGCGGATGAACCACGTCGTCTGGTTGCGCAGCATGCGGTGCACCGCGCCCTCGAACCCGCGCGTCTCGGCCTTTACCGCCTCGACCAGGTTGAGCGTCGCCATCGCGCCGCCGGGGCTCGAGCGATTGTCGAAAATCAGCCAGGCGCCGTTGATCGCGGTCCAGGCTTCCTTGGTCAGCGCGGTGCGCACCGCGCGCGCATTGTTGCGCGCCATGTCGAGCGCGCGGACGATCGAGCCCGGATGGCTGGTGTCGACGGTGAGGAAGCGCGCGACCGAGCTTTGTGAGATGTCCTTGCCGGTCTTGGCGAAGGCCTGGTCGGTTTCGGTCACCGCCAGCGCCGATGCCCACGCCGCCTCGCCCGCCGGGCGCGGTGAAAGGACGTCGAGCCTGACGGTCGCCTCGACCAGCCGCGCGATGAAGTCGGTCCGCTCGACATAGCGGCCGAGCCAGTACAGCGACGATGCGGTCCGGCTCAGCATTGCGAGGCTCCGCGGCATGGCGAGGACCGCAGCGCGCCGCTCACGAGACTTGCTCCTGCGATTGCGTCTGCGACTGGAGCGGGTGGGACGGTTGCGCGCCCGCGCCATTGTCCATCAGGACGAAGCTGTCCTTGGTACCACCGCCCTGCGATGAATTGACCACCAGCGATCCCTCTTTCAGCGCGACGCGCGTGAGCCCGCCTGGAACGACCTGGACGCCCTTCGAGCCCGTCAGCACGAACGGCCGGAAATCGACATGGCGCGGCGCCAGGCCTGCCGCGGCAAGCGTCGGTACCGTCGACAGCGCCAGCGTGGGCTGCGCGATGTAGCGGTGCGGCTCGGCGATCAGCGCGGCGCGGAAGCTTTCGATCTCGGCCTTGGTCGCGGTCGGCCCCACGAGCATGCCGTATCCCCCCGAACCGTCGACCAGCTTCACCACCAGCTCGGGCAATCTTTCGAGCACATATTTCAGCGCTTGCGGCTCTCGGCAGCGCCATGTCTCGACATTGGGCAGCTTCGCGTCACCGCCCGAATAGAATTTCACGATCTCGGGCATGTACGAATAGATCGCCTTGTCGTCGGCGATGCCGTTGCCCGGCGCGTTGAGCAACGCGACGTTGCCCGCGGCATAGGCCGCGATCAGCCCCGGCACGCCGAGCATCGAGTCGGGGCGGAAAACGAGCGGGTCGAGATAATCGTCGTCGATCCGGCGATAGATGACATCGACCTTCACGCGCCCCGCAATCGTGCGCATCCACACGACGTCATCATCGACGACGAGATCGGCCGCCTCGACCAGCTCGATCCCCATCGAATCGGCGAGGAAGCTGTGCTCGTAATAGGCCGAATTATAGTGCCCCGGCGTCAGCACAACGCAGACCGGCGCGGCGACGCCGACCGGCGCGACCGACTTCATCGTCTCGAGCAAGCGATCGGGGTAGGAATCGACCGCCGCGACGTGGAAATCGCGGAACAGCTCGGGGCATAGCCGCAGCATCGCTTCGCGGTTCTCGAGCATGTAGCTCACCCCCGACGGGGTGCGCGCATTGTCCTCGAGCACGAAGAAATCGTCGGGTCCGGTGCGCACCAGATCGATCCCGCAGATATGCGCCCAGATGTCGTGCGGCGGGCGGATGCCGGCGATCTCGGGACGGAACTGCGGATTGCCGAAGATCAGGTCGGGCGGCAGCACGCCTTCGGCGAGGATCCGGCGTTCGCCGTAGATGTCGTGGAGAAAGGCGTTGATCGCCTCGACACGCTGGACGAGGCCGACCGACAGCCGCTCCCATTCGTCGGCGAGGAAGATGCGCGGGACGATGTCGAACGGGATGATCCGCTCGCTCGCATCGCTCTCGCCATAGACGGCGAAGGTAATGCCCAATTGACGGAAGGTTGCCTCGGCCGATTGCTGGCGCCGACGGAGCTCGGCGTCGGGGGTGGTCTCGATCCAGGCGCCCAAGGCGGCAAGTTCGTCCCGCGGGGTCGTCGACCCTGCCTGCCCCATGATTTCGTCAAACGCCGGTCGTGTCCCCATCGAAAAGGTAAAGCCCCCAAATACGTCTTGGGTTCCATGCTGCGATGGATTGTTGCGCCGCACAAGCGCTGCCGAAAAGAAATCTGCTGTCTAGCGCGCGCGTTCCTGCGCCAGCGCACTGGCAAAATCGCGCCGCGCTTCCGCCACCAAATGCGGGAGCGTCCCGGGATCGACGAAGGCGTCCACCGCGCCGGCGTCGTGGCGCCTGGCCTGTCCGAGCAAATCGACCTGATCGGGGTGCATCGGCAGCACGATGTCGGCGGGCAGCGTCGCCAGCCGATCAAAGCTGTGGCGATAATCGGCGATGATGCCGGGATAGGCGCGATTGCCGATCAGGCGATTGCCCGCCACGGTCACGCTGCACGGGAATACGACGTTCAATCGCCGCCCACGCTCGACTACCGGGATCGTCCAGGTCGTGCAGCCCGGCGTATGTCCCGGGGTCAGCACCGCGGTCAGCGCGACACTGCCGACGCGGATTTGTTCGCCATCGCGGACGATCCGGTCGACCGGAACCGGCGCAAAGCGGGTGTGACCGTTCGCATTGTCGGCTTCGTGTCGGCCACGGCGTAGCGCGGAGGCATCGCCGGCCGAGGCGACGAGCTTGGCGCCACTCCAGCGGCGCAGTTCGGCGAACGCAGCGGCATGGTCGAAATGCGCGTGCGAATTGAGGATCCATTTGATCTGACGCGGTTGCACCCCGATCGTCGCGAGGTTGCGCTCGACCAGACCGGCGCTCTGCGCGAGTGGGCCGCTGACAAGGATCGTTCCCGCGCGCGTGACGATCGCATAGACGCCGAGCCCCTCGGTCCCGACATACCAGACCGGCCCGGCAATGTGGAATGGCGCTGTCGGTCGCGACCAGGCGGGTGGGTTCTGCGCGCTCGCCGCGCCTGCCCCGAGGACCAGCGCGGCGAAGCCGGCAAGCGCGCGCGCGATCATAACGCCGCCAATATCCCCGGCGTCAGCACTTGCGGGAGAACGCGCGGTTCGGCCGCGCCCGGCGCATAATACAGGTATAGCGGCACCCCCGCGCGGTTATGCGCCTCGATGAAGCGGCCCATCGTCGCATCGCCATTGGTCCAGTCACCGAGCAGCACCGCGACCTTGTGATCGGCAAAGCTTTTGCGCGTCGCATCGGTCTCGATCGCGGCCTTCTCGTTGACCTTGCACGTCAGGCACCAGTCGGCGGTGAAATAGACGAACACCGGTCGCCCCGCCTTGCGCAACGTGTCGAGCCGCGCCTCGGTGAAGGGCTCGTTGCCAGCCTCGGCGACCGCGGCCTTCGCCGGTGCGCGGGACACGAGCGCCGCGCCGCCGATCGTGACGGCGAGCAACGCGATCAGCGCGCCCCAGCCGAACGCCAGCCCGCGTGCCTGGCGGCGACCGCCGATCCACAACGCGAAGCCTGCGAACAGCGCCGCGCCGAGCCCGAGGATCAGCCCGTTGACGCCCGCCTGCCGCCCGAGCACCCAAGCGAGCGCGAGCGCGGTCAGCCACATCGGCACCGACAGGATGTGACGGAAGGTCTCCATCCACGCACCGGGCTTGGGCAGCTTCTTGCGCAACGCTGGCACGAAACCGAGCGCGAGGAACGGGATCGCAAGCCCGAGCCCGAGCCCCGCGAACACCGCCAACGCCGCCGGCCATGGCAGCACCAGCGCAGCGCCCAGCGCCGCGCCCATGAACGGCCCGGTGCACGGCGTCGCGATGAACGCCGCGAGCGCACCGGTTGCGAACGCGCCGCCTGCCCCGCCCGAGCGATTGACGAATTGCGGCGTCGGGATCTCGAACAACCCGCCAAGGTTGAGCGACAGCGCCACCGTCAGCAGCAGCAGCACGACGATCGCGCGCGGATCCTGCAACTGGAACGCCCAGCCGACCGCGGTCCCGCCTGCCCGCAGCGCGAGAATCGCCGCGCCCAGGCCAACGCACACCGCGACGACGCCGCCGGTATAGGCCAGCGCCTCACGCCGCGCCGCGCCCTCGTCGAGATGACCGCGGGCTAAGCTCAGCGCCTTGAGGCTGAGGATCGGGAAGACGCACGGCATGATGTTGAGGATCAACCCGCCAAGCATCGCGCCGGCAAAGGCGATCAGCGTCGCCATCAGCACGCCGCCGGCAGGTGCGCCGGTCGATGTGGCCGCGGTCGCGGCGACGGTGCCGGCATTGGCGGTCACGCGCAGTCCCTGCTGCGCGCCGATCTGCAACACGCCGACAAGCGGCCCCGCCCCGCCGGTCGCGCCCGCCTTGGTTTCGACGATCAGCCGGTCGCCATCCTGGCTCACGGTCTGCGGCGCGTTGTAATCGAGCAGCCCGGTCGTGACCGGGTAGAAATAGGCGTCCTTCGGAGCTGCACCCGCCGGATACGGTATCGCGATGCGGATGCGACCGTCGCTCGCTTGAAAGACGCCCTTCGCATCGAGCGGCTTGGGCACCGCGCGGCGCCACGCATCGAAACGCGCTTGCGTGTCGGGCGCAATCGCGCCGTCGCCAACGGTCAGCGAAAGCGACAGATCGGCGGCTTCAGGAACGCATACCGTCGCCGAGCAGACGAGATAGGTGGTATGGAGCGCGACCGGCAGCGCGGTCCCGGCGGCGAGGCCAGCTGGTACCTTGAGCGTGACGAGCGGCGCATAGGGCTTCTCGAACACATAGTTCATCAAGTCGGCGACGACGAGCCGCCCCGGCACCGGATAGACCGGCTCGCTTGCGGTCACCCCCTTGGGCAGTTTCCATTCGAGCTTGGCCGGAAAGCCCGCATCGCCGGGATTTTCCCAATAGCCGTGCCAGCCAGCCTCGGGCACCGTCGCCAGCGCGACCGTGACGGTCGACCCCGCCGCCGGCGTCGCGCTTTCCGCCACCAGCGTGATTGCGAGGTGATGCGCGCCCGGAGCGCCGATCGGGCCGCCATCGGCTTGCGCCGCGCTTGCCGTCAGCATCGCCAGAACCGTCATCAAGCCGAAATGAAACCAGCGCATTCGCACATCCTTGTAGGTCACGCGCACCAAGGGCATAGCTCGCGCGGGGTCAAGTATATGGCGCGGAGATCACCGATGAAACGACAGGCTTCCCTCGTGGCGATGGCGCTCGCGCTGCTTTCGGCCCCGCTCTCGGCAAAGGAACCCGCGCCGTTCACCCCGCCCGCGAGCGCACCGAAGCTGATCGTGGTCATCTCGGTCGATCAATTCTCCGCCGACCTGTTCGACGAATATCGCAAGTCCTTCACCGGCGGCTTCGCGCGGTTGCAGCAGGGTGGCGTCTTCCCGAGCGGCTATCAGAGCCACGCCGCGACCGAGACCTGCCCCGGCCATTCGACGATCCTGACCGGTTTGCGCCCCGAACATACCGGCATCATCGCCAATAACTGGACCGACCTCAGCGTCGCGCGCGCCGACAAGGTGGTGTATTGCGCCGAGGACGAAACCGTCCCCGGCACGACGCACGACGGCCAGTACACCGTGTCCGACAAGCACCTGCTCGTCCCCACGCTCGGCGAACGGATGAAGGCCGCCAATCCGGCGATCCGCGTCGTCTCGGTCGCGGGCAAGGATCGCGCTGCGGTGATGATGGGCGGCCACAACGTCGACGAGCTCTGGTGGTGGAACGGCAAGGCATTCGTCAGCTATGCCGGCCGCGCCACCCCCGCCGTCGTCGCGCGCGCCAATGCCGCGACCGCCGCGAACATCGCCGCGCCGCAAGCCGCGCTCGACGTGCCCGAGGTCTGCAAGCCGCACGATCGCGCGGTGCAAGTCGGTGGCGGCAAGACCGTCGGCGCAGGACATTTCGAGCGCGCCGCGGGGAGCGCTTCGGCGTTCCGCGCCTCGCCCGCGTTCGACGGCGCGATCGTCGCGCTGGCGGCTGGACTCGTGCAGGACATGAAGCTCGGGCAAGGGCCCACCACCGACATCATCGACGTCGGCGCATCGGCGACCGATTATATCGGCCACACTTATGGCACCGAAGGCGCCGAGATGTGCATCCAGCTCCAGCAGCTCGATGCGACGCTCGGCTCGTTCTTCCAAATGCTCGATTCGACCGGGGTCGATTATGAAGTCGTGCTCACCGCGGACCATGGCGGCAACGACCTTCCCGAACGCGAGGTCGATGCCGGGCTGCCTGCCGCGCAGCGCGCCAAGGTGATGCTCGCGCCTGCGGTCGCTGGGAAAGAGATCGCGACCAAGCTCGGCATCGCAAAGCCGGTGCTGTTCGGCGACATCCCCAATGGCGACGTCTATATCGCCAAGGATCTGACGGGTGCGCAGCACAAGGCGGTCGAGGCCGCGGCGATTGCCTATTACAAGGCGTCACCGCAAGTCGCCGAGGTGTTCACCGCCGCACAAATCCGCGCGACGCCGAGCCCCAAGGGACCGCCCGAGAAGTGGACCATGCTCGAGCGCGCGCGTGCGTCGTTCCGGGCCGGGCGGTCGGGCGATTTGCTCGTCTTCCTCCAGCCGCGCGTCACGCCGATCCCGAGCGCGGCGGGCGGCTATGTGGCGACGCATGGCAGCCCGTACGATTACGATCGCCGCGTCCCGATCCTGTTCTGGCGCAAGGGGATGAGCGCGTTCGAACATACCGGTGGCGTCGAGACGGTCGATATCGCGCCGACGCTCGCGCACCAGATCCGGTTGCCGCTGACGGCGCCGAAGGTCGATGGGCGGTGCCTGGATCTGAATGCGGGCGGGCAGCCCTGCCGCTAAAATCCCTCTCCCACCGGGAACATCGGGTCGGGTGAGGGCAGGCTAGAATAGCTGCCCTCACCCTTCCCGCTCCACATGGGAGAGGGAGATTGGTTACCGAACCTCGTACGATCGGATCCCAGCCCCAAGCCGATTCGCGCCGATCGCCAGCTGATCCCCGCTCATATTGGCGACGAACGCCGGATTGGTCGGCGCACCCGGCGCGAGGCTCGCGTCGTTATCCTCGATCCGCAGGCCCGCCGCGCTGTAGGTCTTCGCCTCGGCCGAGACGACGATCAGCCCGCTGTGATTCTCCTTGCGCGCGCCCTGCACGAAGGTGTTGCGTGCGATCAGCCCGGTCGCGCCTTGCGACAGGTCGATCATGTAGTTGGTCTTGCTGCCCTTGGTGTCGTCGAAGCTGTTGTCGGTGATCGTGACGCGCGGCGTGCGCAGCTTGACGTAATGCCCGCCGGTGCCGCGTTCGAAGCGCGAATTGGTGACGGTCACCGATCCGAGATTGGCGAGGTAGATGCTGTGCGAGCAGCTCGGCGTGATGTCGCACTGCCCGAGACCCGCGAAGGTCGAATGGTCGATCGTGATCTTTTGCCCGCTGGGCTGGCCGCCGAGGATGCCCTCCTGATTGTCGAGGAACATCGAGTTGCGCACGACGAGATCGCCGACTTCGCTGCGGATCCCGGCGCCATTGCCGTCGCCGACCGC
The DNA here is from genome assembly GCF_035019905.1 of Sphingomonas sp. 10B4. Taxonomy (NCBI): domain Bacteria; kingdom Pseudomonadati; phylum Pseudomonadota; class Alphaproteobacteria; order Sphingomonadales; family Sphingomonadaceae; genus Sphingomonas; species Sphingomonas sp. 10B4. The sequence continues at coordinate 16,493 of NZ_JASJVC010000006.1, forward strand.
GATCTTGCGGAAGACGATGCCGTCGACCACCGAGCTCTGCCCGCGCAGCACGAATGCCGCCTTGTCCTCGCACGCCGTCCCCTCGAAGATCGCCGTGCCCGGGGTCACCGCCTTGAAGGTGATGTGCCCGCCCGACTGGATCGTGCACTGATGATAGACGCCGGGCGCGATCAGGATCGTCGCGGTGCCCATGCGGATCGACTGCACCGCCTCATCGATCGTCTGGAAGCCTTGGCCGGTCCCCTCGATCGTGAAGGGCGCGCGCTTCTGCGCGGCGGCGGGGGCGGCGATCGCGATGGCGAGCAGGGGTAGAATGCGACGCATTGGGCTGGCTCCTTTGCGCGGCACGATGCCCGCGGGGAGCCCGGGTGGGAAGGCTAATTGAGGGTTAACCTCGCACCGTCACCCCGGACTTGGTCTGGGGTCCATACGAGACGGCAGATGACTCGCATGGATGCCGGATCAAGTCCGGCATGACGTTGGGTCAGTCCAGATTGGGCCGCAACCAGCGGGTCGCGGTCGCCAGATCGACACCACGCCGCTCGGCATATTCCTCGAGCTGGTCGGGCCCGACGCGCGCGACACCGAAATACTCCGCCTGCGGATGGCCGAAATAGAAGCCCGACACCGCCGCGGTCGGCAGCATCGCGAAGCTTTCGGTCAGCGTGATGCCGGTCGCTTCGGTCGCGCCGAGCAGCTCGAACAGCATCGGCTTCTCGCTGTGATCGGGGCAGGCCGGATAACCCGGTGCCGGGCGGATACCGCGATATTGCTCGCGGATCAGCGCCTCGTTGGTGAGCTGCTCACCCTCGGCATAGCCCCACAATTCGGTGCGGACATGCTGGTGGAGCCGCTCGGCGAACGCCTCGGCGAGACGGTCGGCGAGCGCTTTGAGCAAGATGTCCGAATAGTCGTCGTTATCGGCCTTGAAGCGCGCGAGGTGCGCGTCGATGCCGTGGCCGGCGGTGACCGCGAACCCGCCGATCCAGTCGCCTGCCGGATCGATGAAATCGGCGAGACACATGTTGGCGCGCCCCTCGCGCTTGGCGATCTGCTGGCGCAGGAAGGGCATCCTCACGTCTTCAAGCCCCTCCCCTTCAGGGGAGGGGTTGGGGGTGGGGGACGTCCCACCGAGACTGTCGGCGGCGGACGCGCTGGACGGCTCCACCCCAACCCCTGCCCTGAAGGGGAAGGGCTTTGCGGAAATCACCACGTCGTCCCCCTCGCGCCGGCACGGCCACAGCCCCGCCACGCCCTTGGCGGTCAGCCATTTCTCGGCGATGATCTGGTCGAGCATCTTCTGCGCATCGGCGAAGAGCGACGTCGCACTTTCGCCCACCACCGAATCGGTCAGGATCGCCGGATAATTCCCCGCCAGCTCCCACGCGCGGAAGAACGGCGTCCAGTCGATCAGTTCGCGCAGATCGGCGAGGTCCCAATCCTCGAACACATGCACGCCGGGCTGCTTCGGTGCTTCGGGCTTTAGCGCCATGTCGGCCGGGAAGGCATTGGCGCGCGCCGCCTCGATCGGGATGAGCTCGCTCTGCCCCTTGTTGGCGCGCGCGATCCGCACCGCTTCATACTCGTCGGCGGTCTTCTGGACGAAATCGTCGCGGATCGTGTCGCTGACCAAGGTCGACGCCACACCCACCGCACGGCTCGCGTCGAGCACATGCACGACCGGCCCATCATAGGCCGGCGCGATGCGCAGCGCGGTATGGACCTTCGAGGTGGTCGCGCCGCCGATCAGCAACGGCATGGTCATGCCCGCGCGCTTCATTTCCTCGGCAACGGTCACCATCTCGTCGAGCGACGGCGTGATCAGCCCCGACAGGCCGATCATGTCGGCGTCATTTTCCTTGGCCGACTTCAGAATGTCCGACCACGGCACCATCACCCCCATGTCGACCACGTCGAAGCCGTTGCACTGGAGCACCACGCCGACGATGTTCTTGCCGATGTCGTGCACGTCGCCCTTGACGGTCGCCATGATGATCTTGCCCTTGCCGCGCGCGCCGGGCTCCTTCGCCGCCTCGATGAAGGGGAGCAGATGCGCCACCGCCTTCTTCATCACGCGCGCCGACTTCACCACCTGCGGCAGGAACATCTTGCCCGATCCGAACAGGTCGCCGACGACGTTCATCCCGTCCATCAGCGGCCCCTCGATCACCTCGATCGGCCGCGCGAATTGCTGGCGGCACTCCTCGGTATCGTCGACGACATGTGCGTCAATGCCCTTGACCAGCGCATATTCGAGCCGCTTGGTCACCGGCAGGCTGCGCCATTCGGCGGCGGCCTTCTCGGCGACGGCGTCAGTGCCCTTGAAGCTCTCGGCCATCGCGATCAGCCGCTCGGTCGCGCCGTCATCGGAATTGAGGATGACGTCCTCGCACGCCTGGCGCAGCTTGGGGTCGATCGCGTCGTAAATGTCGAGCTGCCCCGCATTGACGATCGCCATGTCGAGCCCGGCGGGGATCGCATAATAGAGGAACACCGAGTGCATCGCGCGGCGCACCGGCTCGTTGCCGCGGAAGCTGAACGACAGGTTCGACAGCCCGCCCGAGATATGCGCGTGCGGGCAGCGCGCCTTGATGTCGCGGCACGCCTCGATGAAGTCGACCGCGTAATTGTTATGCTCCTCGATCCCCGTCGCGACCGCGAAGATGTTGGGATCGAAAATGATGTCCTCGGGGGGAAAGGCGATGCCCATCAGCAGGTCATACGCCCGACCGCAGATCTCGAGTTTGCGCGCACGCGTGTCGGCTTGGCCGACGGTGTCGAACGCCATCACCACCACCGCGGCGCCGTAGTTCATCACTTTGCGCGCCTGGGCGAGGAACTGGTCCTCGCCTTCCTTCATGCTGATCGAATTGACGATCGGCTTGCCCGAGACGCACTTGAGCCCCGCCTCGATCACCGACCATTTCGAGCTGTCGACCATGAACGGGATGCGCGCGATGTCGGGCTCGGCGGCGATCAGCTTCAGGAAGGTCGTCATCGCGTACTCCGCGTCGAGCAGGCCCTCGTCCATGTTGACGTCGAGCACCTGCGCGCCGCTCTCGACCTGCTGGCGCGCGACTTCGACCGCGGCGGGGTAATCGCCCGCCATGATGAGCTTCTTGAAGCGCGCCGAGCCGGTGACGTTGGTGCGCTCACCGATGTTGACGAAATTGGTGGAGGAGTTCGCGATCGTCATTTTGCCTGCTTCTCCCTCCCCCGGTTTCGCGGGAGAGGGTTGGGGTGAGGGTCTTCTTCTGCGCGACGCAGGACCCGATTGAAAACGTAGTAGGAAAAGAAGGCCCTCACCCGGCCTCTCCCGCAAACGGGAGAGGGGAAGAAGGCAGTTCGCTCGCGGCTAAGCCGCCATCGTCATCGGCTCGAGCCCCGCCAACCGCGTCACGACCGGCGGCACCGGCAGCGCGCGCGGGGGCAGCTCGCCGACCGCCTTGGCGATCGCTGCGATATGCGCCGGGGTCGAACCGCAGCACCCGCCGAGCACGTTGACCTGCGCGTTGGCCGCCCATTCGCGCACCAGCCCCGCGGTGGTCGACGGCTGCTCGTCATATTCACCGAGCTCGTTGGGCAGCCCGGCATTTGGATACACCATGATCAGCGTATCGCAGATGTCCGACAGCGTGCGCACATGCGGCCGCAACTGCTCGGCGCCGAACGAGCAATTGAGCCCGATCGTCACCGGCTTGGCGTGGCGCACCGCGTGCCAGAACGCCTCGACGGTGTGCCCCGACAGGTTCCGCCCGGAAAGATCGGTCAGCGTCATCGACAGCATGATCGGCACGTCGCGACCGAGCGTGTCGGCCGCTTCGAGCACCGCCATGATCCCGGCCTTGGCGTTCAAGGTATCGAACACCGTCTCGATCAGGATGAAATCGGCGCCGCCTTCGAGCAGCGCGTCGACCTGCTCGCGGTACACGTCCTTCAGATAATCGAAGTCGATCTCGCGGAAGCCCGGATCGTTGACGTCGGGGCTAAGCGACAGCGTCTTGTTGGTCGGCCCGACCGCGCCCGCGACGAAGCGTGGGCGGCCGTCCTTTGCCTGGAACTCGTCGGCGAGTCGGCGCGCGAGCTTGGCGCTCTCGACGTTGATCTCGCGCACGAGATGCTCGGCGGCATAATCGGCCTGGCTGATGCGGTTGGCCGAGAAGGTGTTGGTCTCGGCGATATCGGCGCCGGCTTCGAAATAGGCGCGGTGGATCGCTTCTGGCACCTCGGGCTTGGTCAGCGCGAGGATGTCGTTGTTGCCCTTCTGGTCCTTGGCGAGGCCGAGCGTGCCTGCATAGTCGGCTTCGGACAGCTTCCAGTTCTGGATCTCGGTGCCGAATGCGCCGTCGGTGATCAGGATGCGCTTGGCGGCTTCGGCGAGGAATGTCTGGCGGGTGGTCATCGTCTATCCTCTCCCCTCCCGCTTGCGGAAGGGGCTGGGGGTGGGCACCCGACCTAATCGGGTGGTAGCTTTGGGGAGAGCGCGAGCCCACCCCCAACCCCTCCCGCAAACGGGAGGGAAGAAAAGGTTTACGCCGCTTGCGCCGCGATCAGCGCCGGCTGCCCGCGAATGCCGAGCAGATGGCAGATCGCGTAGCTGAGCTCTGCCCGGTTGAGCGTGTAGAAATGGAAGTCGCGCACCCCGCCCGCATACAAGCGCCGGCACAGCTCGGCCGCGATCGTCGCCGATACCAACTGGCGCGCGGCGGGGCGATCGTCGAGCCCGTCGAACAGCGTCCCCATCCAGTCGGGCACCACCGTGCCGCACATCGCGGACATGCGCTGCACCGCGCCGAAGTTCATGATCGGCATGATCCCCGGAACGATCTCGGCGTCGATCCCGGCCTTGGCAGCGGCATCGCGGAAGCGGAAGAAGGTCTCCGCCTCATGGAAGAACTGCGTGATCGCGCGCGTCGCGCCGGCATCGAGCTTGCGCTTGAGATTGTCGAGATCGGCCGCCTCGCTCACCGAATCCGGATGGCATTCGGGATAGGCCGAAACCGAAATCTCGAACGGGTGGAGCTTGCGCAGACCCGCGACGAGCGCCGCGGCATTCTCATACCCACCGACCGGCGACTGGAACTTCTGCCCCGCGACGGGCGAATCCCCGCGCAGCGCGACGATGTGGCGCACCCCCGCCTTCCAATATTCATCGGCGATCGCGTCGATCTCCTCGCGCGTCGCATCGACGCAGGTGAGGTGCGCCGCTGCCGGAATGTCGGTCTCGCGCGCGATCCGGGCGACCGTCGCATGCGTCCGCTCGCGCGTCGTGCCGCCCGCGCCGTACGTGACCGAGACGAAGCGCGGGCCGAGCGGCGCCAGCGTCTGAACCGACTCCCACAGCGTCTCCTCCATCTTCTCGGTCTTGGGCGGGAAGAATTCGAAGCTCACCCGCGCGTCGCCCGCGATATCGGCGAACAACGGCGCTGCGAGCGCGAGCCGCGCCTCCTGCATCTGCTTTACCGAAACCGTCATGCCGCCTTCACCTCTGCTACGCGTTGGCCGACCTTGCGGGCGAGCCACAGTTTGACCGTCAATTCCCCGCCCTCGAGCGTCTCGATCCGGGCCGGCGCCAGCCCCGCCGCGGCGAACCACGTTTCGATCTGATCGTCCGCGAAGCCCAGGCGGGTATGCGCATCCTTGGCGCGCAGATCCTCGCGGTCATGCGCTGCGAAATCCGCGATCAGCAGGCGCCCCCCCGGTTTCAACACGCGCGCAGCCTCGGCGATCGCCGCGCCGGGTTGCTGCGCAAAGTGCAGCACGTGGTGAACGATCGCGACGTCCGCCGCGTCGTCGCCGAGCGGCAGCGCATAGAGATCGGCCTGGCGCAGTTCGGCATTGCTCAGCCCGCGCTCGGACAGTTTCGCGCGCGCGAGCCGCAGCATTTCGGAACTGCGATCGATCCCGAGCGCTTGCCCTGCCCGTCCCGCGAACAGCTCGAGCATCCGCCCGGTGCCGGTCCCGATGTCGATCAACTGGCCGATCGGTGCGTCGCCAAGCACTGCCGACATCGCCGCCTCGACCTCGCTCTCGGCGATGTGGAGCGAGCGAATCGCGTCCCACTGCCCGGCATTCGCCTCGAACCAGCTTGCCGCCGACGCTGCGCGATCGGCGCGGACCGCAGCGAGCCGCGCGGCATCGGCGACCCGCCAATGATCGGGCTCGATCTCGCCCCACGCATCGAGCGCGGTCGCGATCGGGCCGACGGTGGCGCCGCTGCCGAGCGCGACGAACACCCAGCTGCCTTCCTTGCGCCGCTCGGCGAGCCCCGCGTCGCACAGAATTTTCACGTGCCGCGAAACGCGCGGCTGGCTCTGCCCGAGCACTTGCGCGAGTTCACCGACCGACAGCTCCATCGTCCGCAACAAGGCGACGATCCGCAGCCGCGTGGCGTCGGCAAGCGCGCGAAAGATATCGAGGGCAATGGTCATCGTGGCATCACATATAAAGATATCTTTATATGAGGTCAACGCGGTTCGAACGCCCCTATTCCGAGACTGGCAGCGCAACAACATGCCGTCCGCGGAGTTGAAGCCCCCGACCCCATCCTCTAGCGTGCGCCCATTGCTGGGAGCCAAGGACCTATCATGATCAAGACCCGCATCCTGCTGCCGCTCACGATCGTCGCCGCCATCGGCCTCGCCGCGTGCAGTCCCAAAGCGCAGAACGATATCGGCGAAGCCGCCAACAGCGTTGCAGCCGACGCAAACGCGACCGGCGCCAAGGCCGTTGACGATACAGATGCGGCGCTGGGTGCTGCCGAAACGCGACTCGACAATGCCGGCGCTGTCCTCAGCAACAAGGCCGACCGGCTGTCCGACAAGGCCGACCGCGCCGCCGATCGCGCCGGGGCCGCAATTTCCGACTTCGGCAACGACATCCGCGATTGATGCGCATCGGTTCCAAGCGACGCGCCCTGCTCGTCTCGTTGCTGCTGCTTGCCGCCTGCTCGCGCGGTACGTCCTCGACCGGCGCACCGCCGGGCGAGGACCAGGCGCTTGACGAGGCGGCCGCGTCGCTCGACGCCAATTCTCCCGACACCAACGCCGCCGTGATCGTCACCGACGACGCGCCCGGCAACGAGGACCAGCCGCAATGACCACACTCCGCCGCCTGGGTGCCACAGACCTCCGCATCGCCCCGCTCGTGCTCGGCGGCAACGTCTTCGGCTGGACTGCCGATGAAGCGACCAGCTTCGCCGTGCTCGACGCCTTCGTCGCAGGTGGCGGCACGATGATCGATACCGCCGACGTCTATTCCGCCTGGGTTCCCGGCCACAAAGGCGGCGAATCCGAGACCGTGATCGGCGCGTGGCTCAAGCAATCGGGCAAGCGAGACCAAGTGCAGATCGCGACCAAGGTCGGCATGCTGCCGGGCGAAGGCGGCGAAAAGCTCGCGCCGGCCCGGATTGCCGCTGCCTGCGACGCCTCGCTCAAGCGGCTCGGCGTCGACACGATCGACCTGTATTTCGCACATCAGGATGACGACGCGGTCGCGCAGGAAGATGCGCTCGCCGCGTTCGGCAAGCTGATCGACGCGGGCAAGATCCGCGCGCTCGGCGCATCGAACTTCCACGCCGCGCGGCTGAAATCGGCAAACGATGCCGCCAAGGCACACGGGCTGCCACATTATCATGTGCTCCAGCCCGAATATAACCTCGTCAGCCGCCAGAAGTTCGAGGGCGAGCTCCAGGCGTATTGCGTCGAGTACAATATCGGCGTGGTGCCCTATTACGGGCTCGCCTCGGGCTTCCTGACGGGCAAATATCGCAGCGCCGACGATTTCGGCAAGAGCGTGCGCGGCGGACGGATGCAGGCGTTGCTCGACGGCAGCGGACCGGCCGTCCTCGCCGTGATGGATGCGATCGCCGCGGAAACCGGCGCGAGCCTCGCGCAGATCGCGCTCAAATGGCTCGCCGAACAGCCCGCCGTAACCGCGCCGATCGCCAGCGCGACGAGCGTCGCGCAGGTCGAGGAATTGCTGGGATCGATGGACCTCGTGCTGAGCCCGGAGCAGATCGAGCGCTTGGCGGTCGCGGGCGCCTGAACGCCCAGGCGTCAGGCAACCGCGCGTAGCGGTTCGAGCATGGCGAGCTTGGCGCGCAGCCAGTGCGCGCCAAGCTCGGCGTCGAGCGCGACGGGGCTGAACGGATCGAGCCCAGACCCCGGATAGAAGGTCATTTCGCCGAACAACGGCCGCCCATCGATTTCGTAGAGGTCGACCCGCACGAAATCGCGCCCGTCGGACAGGCGCTCGGCGGCCATGATCATCTGGCCGAGCGTGACCGGCGGCGTCGGGTCGGGATCGGCGCTTGCCGCCGACACGCGCTGCCAGTGGCGGTCGAACAGGATCCAGCGATGCCGTCCGCCGCGACCGAGATGAACCTGCACGTAGCGGACGCGCCCACCGAACACGTAGAATTTATAGTCGATCGGCAGCACCGGCGGCGCGCCGATGAACGGCTCGACCATCAGCCCGTGTGGGATGCCGGCGTAGAGATCCTCATCGAGCCAATATCCATAGGTCGATCGCATCCATCCGGCCGCACGCCGGCGGATGTCCGCCCAGTTGGCGCCATCGTCGAAGACGAAGGCGGTCTGGTTGCAGCCGTGCCGCGCCTTGACGACGAATGGCGTGGGCCATGCCGGTGCCTCGGGTAATTCGGTTCCCTGCCACAGCGTCGGGATGACCCAGTCGGCGCCGAGCCGCTCGGTCACCATCGTCTTCGCCACCAGCTTGTCCGCCATTCGCACCATCGCGGGGTCGGCGCCGGTCAGTTTGCGCGCCTGGACCAGCTCGGTGAAGGTGCGCGGATCATCGAGCGCGGGCCAGCGCCCGTGTCGCCACCAATAAGTCAGGTAGATCCGCCACCGTGCGCGCACCCTGGCAAGTCGAGGCGCTGAGGCCGGAAACGCAACATCCATCGCAGCACAAGCCGCGATGGATGCTGTTGGTTCCGGACTGGCCGAAAGCTGCGGCGGGTTCGAGGGGGAGCTCAAATCCCGCCGCGGCAAAGCCGCGTCGTCGGACGGGGCTGCAGGCCCCGCCGGCCGGGCCTGCCGCGGGCGCGGCGGAGCTTCGCTCCGCCGGCTGCGTCAGGCTGCGAACTGATTCATCGTATTGTGCGCGCCGCCTGCCTTGAGCGCCGCCTCGCCCGCGAAATACTCCTTGTGATCGTCGCCGATGTCCGAGCCCGACATGTTCTGGTGCTTGACGCAGGCGATCCCCTCGCGGATCTCCTTGCGCTGGACGCCCTTCACATAGCCGAGCATCCCCGCATCGCCGAAATACTCCTTGGCGAGATTGTCGGTCGACAGCGCCGCGGTGTGATAGGTCGGCAGCGTGATAAGGTGATGGAAGATGCCGGCGCGTGCGGCGGCGTCCTTCTGGAAGGTGCGGATCCGCTCGTCGGCTTCGTCGCCCAGTTCGGTGCCGTCATAATCGACCGACATCAGCCGCGCCCGGTCATACGCCGAGACGTCCTTCCCCTCGCCCGCCCAGGCATCATAGACCTGCTGGCGGAAGTTGAGCGTCCAGTTGAAACTCGGCGAATTGTTGTAGACCAGCTTGGCGTTGGGGATGACCGCGCGAACGCGGTCGACCATGCCCGCGATCTGTTCGATATGCGGCTTCTCGGTCTCGATCCACAGCAGGTCGGCGCCGTTCTGCAGCGAAGCGATGCAATCCATCACGCAGCGGTCCTCCCCGGTGCCGGCGCGGAACTGGAACAGGTTCGATGCGAGCCGCTTCGGGCGCAGCAGCTTGCCATCGCGGTTGAGGATGACGTCGCCGTTGCGCGCGGTCGCCGGGTCGATCTCCTCGCAATCGAGGTAGCTGTTATACTGGTCGCCGAGATCGCCCGGCTCCTTCGACACCGCGATCTGCTTGGTCAGCCCAGCGCCGAGCGAATCGGTGCGCGTGACGATGATGCCGTCCTCGACGCCGAGTTCGAGGAAGGCGTAGCGGCACGCGCGGACCTTCGCGAGGAAGTCCTCGTGCGGCACCGTGACCTTGCCGTCCTGATGGCCGCACTGCTTTTCATCGCTTACCTGGTTCTCGATCTGCAGCGCGCACGCACCCGCCTCGATCATCTTCTTGGCGAGCAGATAGGTCGCCTCGGCATTGCCGAAGCCCGCGTCGATATCGGCGATGATCGGCACGACATGCGTCTGATAGCCGTCGATCGCGTTGAGCAGGCGCTGCTCCTCGACTTGGTTGCCGCTGGCGCGCGCCGCATCGAGATCGCGGAACATCATGCCGAGCTCGCGTGCATCGGCCTGGCGCAGGAAGGTGTAGAGCTCCTCGATCAACGCCGGCACGCTGGTCTTCTCGTGCATCGACTGATCGGGCAGCGGGCCGAATTCGGAGCGCAACGCGGCGATCATCCAGCCCGAGAGGTAGAGATAGCGGCGCTCGGTCGAGCCGAAATGCTTCTTGATGCTGATCATCTTCTGCTGGCCGATAAAGCCGTGCCAGCAACCGAGCGACTGGGTGTAGGCCGACGGGTCGGCATCATACGCCGCCATATCCTTGCGCATGATCGCGGCGGTGTAGCGCGCGATGTCGAGCCCGCTCTGGAACCGGTTCTGCACCCGCATCCGCGCGACGCTCTCGGCGTCGATGCCGTCCCACGTGCCGTTGTAGCGCTGGATCAGGCTCTTGGTCTGGGCGATGTCGGTCTGGTAGGTCATGGGGGTGCCCCTCGCTCTGTGTGTATGGCGAGATAGGTACATGAATTGACAGCGCTGTAAGCCGCTCATCGACTGACTACCGCGTTATCCTGTCAAACCCGCCGCCGGTGCAGTGTAATATTGTAAATATCACACTGCACCGGCCGGCTGCTATCGCGCTGGGCTTGCCACCGACCCGGCGAGAATGCCGCCGTCGATCGTCAATTCGGTCCCCGTCATGTAGCGCGCCTCGTCGCTCGCCAGCAGCACCGCGAGTGCGGCGACTTCCTCGGGCTCACCGAAGCGGCGCAGCGGCGTGTCTGCGACCAGCGCCGCCTCGCGCGCCGATCGATCCGGCCCGTCACCCAGCATCGGGTCCCACATCGGCGTGAGGATCGCCGCGGGGTGGATCGAGTTGCACCGAATCGCCAGCCCCTGTTGCGCGCAATAGAGCGCCACGGTCTTGCTGTGGTTGCGGATCGCCGCCTTCGACGAGGCATAAGCCGCCGCGGCCGGGATCCCGATCATCCCCGAACGCGACGAGATGTTGATGATCGACCCCGCCCCCGTCGCCCGCATCGCGCCGATCGCATAGCGACAGCCGAGAAAGGTGCCATCGAGATTGACGCGGTGAACCGCTCGCCAATCCTCGAGCGTGGCATGTTCGGGATCATGCGCGGCAACGCCGTCCTCGAACCCGGTGACGCCGGCATTGTTGACCAATACGTCGATCGCTGGCCACGCCACCGCGAACCGCGCCCAATCCGCTTCAAGCGCAACGTCGAGCAAGGCCCAGGCCTGATCGAGCTCGGTGGCGAGCACCTGCGCACGCGAGCCATTCTTGTCGGTCACCACGACGCGCGCGCCTTCGGCCGCGAACGCACGCGCGATCGCCGCGCCGATGCCGCGCCCTGCGCCGGTCACGACGCACAGTTTGTCTTCCAATCGTTTCACGCGAGAATTCCAGAGATGAGAGGCCGCGCTCGGGCGGCAGGATGGTCAGGCAGTCGGCTGCGTGTTCATCGATCTCACTCCGGTTGGCTGCACACTCTAACTGCTGGCGTCGCGGGCGGCAAATTCCCGTTCAATCCCCGCCGAAGGTAAACGCGCTTACTCCGCGCTCGCGATCGTTGAGCACCAGCGCACGCCCCGCCGGCGGCAACGAGCGCTGCGGACAATGCCCGCGCCCGCACGCGCGACACCCGAGGCCGATCGGGGTCGCCTCCCCCTTGAGATCGACCCCGCGCGCGATCGCCAGCGCGCCGGCATGCTCCGCCGCCACGCCCAGCCCGACGACGAACTCGGCCGCTACCGCGCCGAAGCGACGCCCTTGCGGCGCGACCGTCCGCGCGAGCGTCAACCAGCGCGCGCCGTCCTCGAGTTCGACGAGCTGCACGACGAGCTTGCCCGGCCGATCGAACGCGGCATGGATCTGCCACAACGGGCAGCGCCCTTCGGCCTCCGCCAAAGGCGACGCACTCGCCCCCGAAAAGCGCTTCGACGCTTGCCCGGCACGGTCGATCCGCACGAAGAAGAACGGCAGCCCCCGCGCGCCCACGCGCTGCAACGTCGTCAGCCGGTGCGCGACTTGCTCGAACCCGGCACCGAAGCGGCGCTGGAGCAGCTCGATATCGTATCCCGTCGCCTCGCACGCGCGCAGGAAGCGGGCGTAAGGCATCATCACAGCGGCAGCGAAATAGCTGGCGAGGTGGCGGCGATAGAGCCGCTCGGCGGCGCGATCTGTAAAGCCCGCGCCCTTGACCAGCCCGTCGATTTCGCCCCGCGCCTCGATCTCGGCAAGCTGATACGCCACCGCGAAGGTGCGCGACGCAGGGTCGAGGATTTCCGACACCTGCAATTGCCGCGCGTGGAGATCGGTACGGCGCAGCAGGTCGGGCATCACGTCGACCGGCAGCACGCGGATCGTCAGCTGATGCTTGACGCGCAATCGCTCCGAGATCGCGCCGTAGAGATCGCCGGCTCCAAGCCGCAACTCGTCGGCGAGTTTCTCCGCGATCGTGTCGAGATCCGAAAAATGTCCGCGCCAGCGTTCGATCTCGCGGCGTACCTCGCCGACCGAATCGAGCGCGCCGGGCGCGGCCGCGCTGCCCGCGCCGATCCGGTCGAAGGCACGCGCAAAGGCTTCGGCGCCGCCGGGTGCGCCGGCGAGCCATTCCTCGAGTTCGTTGCGGTCGATCTCGAGATCGGCGAACATCGGATCGGCAAGCCGCCGCCTGAGCGCGGCCTCGCCCCCGCCCGGCTCGCCTGCCGCGAGCGCGCGCGGATCGAAGTCGAAACTCTCGGCGAGCTTGACGATCAGCGATCCCGACAGCGGGCGCTGGTTCTTCTCGACGAGGTTGAGATAGCTCGGCGAAATCGTCAGCACTTCGGCCATCGCCGCCTGGGTCAGCCCCGCCTGGCGCCGCAAGCGGCGGATGGCGTGGCCAGCGAAGAGTTTGCGATCGGCCATGACACGTCCTCGGATCTGCTCGGCGCTCCGGCGGAGTCGCGGGCGTACATGACCCTAACTGTCACATCTTTACAAGATCACCCGAGTTTGCGTCAGGATTGGTCACGCCTTTACCGATACCGCAGCCGAATCCCGCTGGCGGTTGGCACGGAATCACTCCTAGTGGCGCCACGACTGGTGAGCAGGCTTGTAAAAAGCGCCACAGTTTGAATGGCTTTGAGAGTTTCCTGGGGAGGAAAGGATGCCCGCCGCGCCTCGTGCGCGGCGGGCATTTCCTGTTTCTACCCCTCTCCCTTCGGGAGAGGGTGGCCGAGCGAAGCGAGGTCGGGTGAGGGCAGCACCCATCGCTGGAGCGCGCTGTCCTCACCCTTCCCACCCGGCTTCGCCGAGCGGGCCCCTTCCCTCTCCCGCAGGGAGAGGGAGTTTCTAAACCCCAGACACAAAAAAGGGACGGGCAGCAGCGCCGCCCGTCCCCTCTTCAATCCCCGCAGATCAGGCCGCGAGCTTGCGCAGCACGTACTGCAGGATGCCGCCGTTGAGGAAATATTCCAGCTCGTTGACGGTATCGATCCGGCACTTCGTCATAAACGTCTCGACCGTGCCGTCGGCGCGGGTCATCGTGACCTCGACGTCCTGGCGCGGACGGATTTCCGAGACCTTCATGATCGTGAAGCTCTCGGAGCCATCCAGGTTCAACGTCTTGCGATCGACGCCTTCGGCGAACTGCAGCGGCAACACGCCCATGCCGACCAGGTTCGAGCGGTGGATGCGCTCAAAGCTCTCGGTGATGACGACGCGCACGCCGAGCAAATTGGTGCCCTTCGCCGCCCAGTCGCGCGACGAGCCGGTGCCATATTCCTTGCCCGCGATGACGATCAGCGGAACGCCATCGGCCTTGAAGCGCATCGCTGCGTCATAGATCGGCATCGTCTCGCCCTTGTACGAGGACATGCCGCCCTCGACGCCGGGGACCATCTCGTTCTTGATGCGGATATTGGCGAAGGTGCCGCGGACCATCACGTTATCGTTGCCGCGACGCGCGCCGTACGAGTTGAAGTCGGCGCGGGTGACCTGCCGCTCCATCAGCCACGCGCCCGCAGGCGAATCTGCCTTGATCGAGCCGGCCGGCGAGATGTGGTCGGTGGTGATCGAATCGCCGAGGATCGCGAGCGGACGCGCCTCGATGATGTCCTGCACCGGCGCCGGGGTCATCGACATGCCCTCGAAGTACGGCGGGTTGGCGATGTAGGTCGATGCCGGCGGCCAGGCATAGGTGTCCGACCCTTCGATCGCGATCGCCTGCCACTTCTTGTCGCCGAGGAAGACGCTCGCATAGCGCGACTGGAACATGCCGCGGTCGATGTTCGCGTCCATCACGTCGCGGACTTCGGCGTTGGTCGGCCAGATGTCCTTGAGATAGACGTCGGTGCCGTCGGTTGCCTGGCCGATCGGGGTGGTGGTGAAGTCCTCGGTCACCGTGCCCTTGAGTGCATAGGCGACGACGAGCGGCGGCGAAGCGAGGAAATTGGCGCGCACGTCGGGCGAGACGCGGCCCTCGAAGTTGCGGTTGCCCGACAGCACCGAGGCAGCGACGATGTCGTTGCCGTTGATCGCTGCCGAGATGGCGGGTGCGAGCGGGCCCGAATTGCCGATGCAGGTGGTGCAGCCATAACCGACGAGGTTGAAGCCGACCGCGTTGAGGTCTTCGGTCAGCCCGGCCTTGTCGAGATAGTCGGTGACGACCTGCGAACCCGGCGCGAGCGAGGTCTTGACCCAAGGCTTGGGCTTGAGACCGAACGCATTGGCTTTCCGCGCGACGAGGCCGGCGGCGACGAGCACCGACGGGTTCGACGTGTTGGTGCAGCTGGTGATCGCGGCGATCACCACGTCGCCGTCGCCGATGTCATGGTCACGGCCTTCGACCGGAACGCGCTTGGCGGTCGAATGATGATAGATCTTCGCCAGGTCGGCGTTGAACGTGTCGTCGACCTCGGTGAGGATGACCTTGTCCTGCGGGCGCTTCGGACCGGCGAGCGACGGCACGACATTGGCCATGTCGAGCTCGAGCGTGTCGGTGAAGACGGGGTCGGGCGCATCGGCCAGACGCCACATGCCCTGTGCCTTGGCATAGGCCTCGACCAGCGCGATGTTCTCTTCGCTGCGGCCGGTCAGGCGCAGATAGGTGAGCGTCGCGTCATCGATCGGGAAGAAGCCGCAGGTCGCGCCATATTCGGGTGCCATGTTGGCGATCGTCGCGCGATCGGCGAGCGACAGCGCATCGAGGCCAGGACCATAGAACTCGACGAAGCGGCCGACCACGCCCTTGGCGCGCAGCATCTGCGTGACGGTGAGCACGAGGTCGGTGGCCGTAATGCCCTCGGCGAGCGAGCCGTGCAGCTTGAAGCCGACGACTTCGGGGATCAGCATCGACACCGGCTGGCCGAGCATCGCGGCCTCGGCCTCGATCCCGCCGACGCCCCAGCCGAGCACGCCGAGGCCGTTGACCATCGTCGTGTGGCTGTCGGTGCCGACGCAGGTGTCGGGGTACGCGATCGTCTTGCCGTCGGGCGCGACCGAGGACCACACCGTCTGGGCGAGGTTCTCGAGGTTGACCTGGTGGCAGATGCCGGTGCCGGGGGGCACGACCTTGAAATTGTCGAGCGCCTTCGAGCCCCATTTCAGGAACTCGTAGCGCTCGTTGTTGCGCTGATATTCGAGCTCGACGTTATCCTCGAACGCCTTGGGCGTGCCGAATTCGTCGACCATCACCGAGTGATCGATCACGAGATGGACCGGCACCAGCGGGTTGATCTTGGCGGCATCGCCACCAAGCTTGGTGATCGCATCGCGCATCGCCGCGAGATCGACGACGCAAGGGACGCCGGTGAAATCCTGCATCAGCACGCGCGCGGGGCGATACTGGACTTCGCGGTCAGACTTGCGCTCCTGCTGCCAGTCGATGATCGCCTGGAGATCCTCGGTGGTGACGGTCTTGCCGTCCTCGAAGCGCAGCAGGTTCTCGAGCAACACCTTCATCGAGAAGGGCAGACGGCTGATGTCGCCGAGCTTCTCGGCCGCAGCGGCGAGGCTGTAATAGTCGTAGTGCACGCCACCCACGTCGAGCGTGGTGCGTGTACCGAGGGTATCCTGGCCGATGGCGGTCATAAGCAGCGGGTCCTTCCCTTTGCGTCAGGCCGCGGCGGGGAGGCGAAACCTTGGAGGTTCCGCGCGGGCGCGACCGACTATGCGAATGCGAGAGTCGGGAGGCCGATAGCAGCGAGGTGTCGCTTGGGGAAGGGCGTGACGGCCGCGCGCAGGCGCGACGCGCGCAATCTTCGGCGCATGAGCGCTTTTTCACTATTGTCGCAGGCGCCGGGCGCGCTACGTCTCGGGCGGGCCGAATGGCGGCTTAGCATTGAGCAGACTGGAGATTTTCGCTCCGGCGCAACAGCTCGAGACTGCGATACGAGGGGGCCGTCGATGCAAATGTTGCGCCTTATCCTTCCTGCGGCAGCGCTGATCGCACCGATGCCGGCATTCGCCAGAACGCCGGCGGGGTGTCAGATCGCCAAAATGCTCGAGCTTCCCGTGACGATGAACGGCCGATCACCGATGGTGCTCGCCAAATTCGGCGCCAAGGATGCGCGCTTCATCCTCGACAGCGGAGCCTTCTACAGCACGATCTCGCGGGCGAACGCCGCCGAGTTCGGCGAACGCGTATTGCCCCTGCCGAGCTATTTCCGGATCACGGGCATTGGCGGCGATGCCTCTGCCGCCTTCATCACCGCCAAGGACTTCTCGCTAGGCGGGATCGCCATCCCGAAGGCGGATTTTGTCGTGGCCGGTAGCGACACCGGGACCGCGGGGCTGCTTGGTCAGAACGTCCTCGGCATCGGCGATGTCGAATATGATTTGCCGCACGGCGCTGTCCGGTTGATGAAGGTGACCGGGTGCGCGAAGGCCAACTTGGCGTATTGGGCAGGCGACAAGCCCATCACGATGGTCCCGCTCGCCGCGCCGGGTCCGGGGCCGTGGAAACCGCATACGATCGGCACGATCCTGCTCAACGGCGTCAAGATCCGCGCGATGTTCGACAGCGGCGCGCAAAGCTCGCTGGTGTCGCTCGCCGCGGCCAAGCGCGCGGGGGTAACGCCCGACTCCCCCGGCGTCATCCGCGCCGGATTTAGCCGCGGCCTCGGCGCGCGGCAGGTGCCGGCGTGGCTCGCGCCGTTCGACACGATCGACATTGGCGGCGAGGCGATCCGCCGCCCTCGCCTGACCATTTCCGAGATCGGGATGCAGGATATCGACATGCTGGTCGGTGCCGATTTCTTCCTGACACACCGCATGTTCGTGTCGAACGCCAATCGCGCGCTGTTCATCACCTATGAGGGTGGCCCGGTGTTCAACTTGACGCCAAAGGGCGCGATGTCGGCCGAGGGCAAGGCGCTCGACTTGACCAACGTCGCCCCCGAGCCGACCACCGCCGAGGAATATAGCCGGCGCGGCGCGGTCTTGTTTTCCAACCACCGCGTTACCGAGGCGTTGCTCGATTTCTCCAAGGCGTGCGCGCTCGCCCCGACCGAGGGCCGCTATTTCTATCAGCGCGCGATGGCGCGGCTCGCCAATCGCCAGCGCGACGCGGCGCTCGGCGATCTCGCCGAATCGATCCGGCTCGCGCCGGGCGACCCTGACGCACGGATCGCGCGGGCGCGGCTGAAAGTCTCGATCGCGCCACGCGCCGAGGTGCTCGACGACGTCAAAGCCGCCGATCGCGCGATCGCCCCCTCGTCGGACAAGCGGCTCGCCGTTGCGAGCCTGTACGACCGGCTCGACGAACCCACCGCCGCGCTTGCCAATTACGATCAATGGCTCGCCAGCCATCCGGAGGACAGCGGTCGCGCATCGGCGCTCAACGGTCGCTGCTGGGCGCGCGGCTTGCTCGGGACCGAGACCGACAAGGCGCTGTCGGATTGCAACGCCGCGATCCGGATCCAGCCCAAAAACCCGTCATACCTCGACAGCCGCGGGCTGATCCGGCTGCGGCGCGGCGAGCTCCGCCAGGCGCTCGCCGATTATGACGCCGCCCTGGCGGTCGCGCCCAAGAACCCCTGGACGCTGTACATGCGCAGCCTCGTCGCGGCGAAGAGCGGCGATACGGTAAAAGCCGAGAGCGACCGCGCGCTGGCGCTGAGCCTCGACCCCACCGTGGTCGAGCGCGCGCGCAAGATCGGCCTCTGACCAGGCAACGCCCCAACTAACTGCAAATTTGTTCATGCCGCGTGCGTCTTACGCACGCTTGCGCTCGTACCTGCGCCGACAAGAACAGCCAAAGCGGTCTCGCGGCGGTTAGCGTCCTGTCGTGTGTAGGCGAAGCGGTGACATCGCAGATCAAGGTCCGCCACGGAGACGTCGCGGTCGTGGTCCGACGATGCACCCGCAGCAGGGGAGGTCTGAACCGATGACCGACGATGCAAGCAAGCAACTGATCGACGTTCTGGATCGGCGTGTCGAACGCCGCAACGAACGCCGTGATTTCTTCAAGACCGCCTTTGGCGCCGCAGCCGTCGCAGGCGCCGGCATCGGCGCGATGTCGATGGGCAGCCGCGCCTCGGCAGCCGACCCGACCACCCCGACCGATCCCGACATCCTCAACTTCGCGCTCAACCTCGAATATCTCGAGGCGCAGTTCTACAGCGTGGCCGTCACCGGCGTCGGCCTGTCGCCATCGATGCTGACCGGAACCGGCACACAAGGTGCCGCGGTCGGTGGCCGCAAGGTCGTCTTCACCGACCCGCTCGTCGCCGCATACGCCAAGGAAATCGCGGCGGATGAAATCACGCACGTGACCTTCCTGCGCACTGCACTCGGCAGCTCGGCCGTCGCGCAGCCCGCGATCGACATCGGCATCACGCCAACCGGCGCGTTCAGCTCGGCCGCCCGCGCCGCAGGCCTGATCGCCTCCGCCCCTGCCGGCACCGCGCAGACTTCGGTGTTCGATCCCTATGCGAACGACGACGCCTTCCTGCTCGGCGCGTTCATCTTCGAGGACGTCGGCGTCACCGCGTACAAGGGCGCTGCCCCGCTGCTCACCAAGACGTATATCGAGGCAGCCGCCGGCATCCTCGCGGTCGAGGCGTATCATGCCGCGCTCGTGCGCACCGCGCTCTATGCGCGCGGCGTTGCGACCCCGTCGCTGCGCACCTCGGCCGATGCGATCTCGAACGCCCGCGACTCGCTCGACGGGACGAGCGACCTCGATCAAGGCATCTCCCCGACGACGATCAACGGCGGCGCCGCCTCGAACATCGTGCCGCTCGACAGTAACGGCATCGCGTTCAGCCGGACCACCGGCCAGGTGCTGAACATCGTCTATCTGAACAATGCTTCGGTCACGATGGGCGGGTTCTTCCCGGCTGGCGTGAATGGCAACATCAAGACGAGCGCCGCGAACTAAGCCGCGCCGTTCCCATTTGGGGAGATATCGACATGACCGATCAGACCATACTCGCGCAAGTCCTCGAGGCCGGTGAACGCCGCCGCCAGGAGCGCCGCCACTTCATGCGCACCGCCGCAACCGCGACCGTAGCGGCCGGTGGCCTGTCGTTGCTTGCAGCGTGCAACGACAGCACGACCCCGACACCCACGCCCACCCCGACCCCAACGCCGACGACATCGTCGAGCATGCAGACCGATCTCGACGTGCTCAACTTCGCGTTGAACCTCGAATATCTCGAGGCGCAATTCTATGTGAACGCGGTGTACGGCCAGGGCCTCCCGGCGTCGGCCTTGACCGGCACGGGAACGCAGGGCGCCGTCGTCGGCGGCCGCCAGGTCACCTTCACCGACCCGGTCGTCGCCCAATACGCCCGCGAAATCGCGGCCGACGAAGCGGCGCACGTCACCTTCCTGCGCTCGGCGCTTGGGTCGGCAGCGGTGGCGCAACCGGCGATCAATATCGACGGCGGTGCCAATGGCGCCTTCACCATGGCGGCGCGCGCTGCCGGGATCGCGACCAACGCGAGCGGCGCGATCGACAACACCGCCGGCACGTTCGATCCCTATGCCAGCGACGTCAACTTCCTGCTCGGCGCCTTCATCTTCGAAGACGTCGGCGTGTCGGCCTATAAGGGCGCGTCGCCGCTGATCACCAACAAGACCTATCTCGAGGCGGCCGCTGGGATCCTCGCGGCCGAGGCCTATCATGCCGGCCTCGTCCGCACGGTGCTCTATGCCAAGGGTCTGGCGACGCCGTCGCTCGTCACCGCGGCCGGCAAGATCAGCGATGCGCGCGACAGCCTCGATGGCGCAAGCGACGACGATCAGGGCATCGCTGGCCCAGACGCGAGCCAGTCGAACATCGTGCCGACCGATGCCAACGGCCTCGCCTACAGCCGGACGACGGGCCAGGTGCTTAACATCGTCTATCTGTCGAAGTCGGCTTTGGTCGGTGGCGGGTTCTTCCCGAACGGCATCAACGGCAATATCCGGACGAGCGCAGCGAACTAAACCGCCGCACCGCACGTTCATGGCCCGCGCGACACCTGTCGCGCGGGCCTTTTTCGTGGGCGACGTCGTGCGCTGTTGCGCAACCCGGCGTTCGCGCGCAGCAAGCAGCCCTGAAACAAGGAGGATCCGATGCGTAAGGTGATGATCGCGACGACGGCCCTGCTGGGCCTGGCAGCCTGCAATACCGAGCACCCCGGCAAGACCGGCGCGCCGATCGCGCAAGGCGCGCATGCGGTCGCCAAGCTGCGCACCGCCGATGGCGCCGATGTCGGGCGCGCGACGGTGACCGAGGTCACCGGCGGGCTGCGTGTGACGCTCGACCTGCAGGGCCTGCCGCCGGGCACGCACGGCGCGCATATCCACACCGTCGGGCGCTGCGACGCCCCCGATTTCGCCACCGCCGGCGGCCACTTCAACCCGCTCGGCACAAAGCACGGGTCGATGAACCCGCAAGGCCCGCATGAGGGCGACATGCCCAATCTGATCGTCGGGGCGAACGGGCGCGGCACGATCGGCGCGGTGCTGCCCGCCGCGACGATGGCGGCCTTGCTCGATGCCGATGGCGCCGCGATCGTCATTCACGACAAGCCCGACGATCTGATGACCGACCCATCGGGCAATAGCAGCGGGCGGATCGCCTGCGGCGTGTTCGCCGCGAGCTAGCCGTTAGATCGCTTCCCCTGCCGCGCGCGCCCAGGCCTCACGGTTGGCCTCGGCGCGCGGGACGAGCTTGTACGCCCCGATGGCGGCGGCGATCGTGATCGGCGCGACGAGCAGCAGCGACAGCACGCCGGTGGAGAGGCTTCCCGACAGTGTCGAGATCCGCCCCGCGAGATACGGCCCCATCGCCAGACCGAGCAGCGTGGTGCCGATGAAGAACGTCCCCGTCGCGGTGCCGCGCATCCGCGGCAGCACGAGATCCTGCATCGTCGCCCCCGCCGCGCCGAGCGCGGTGCTGGCGCAGATCCCCGACAGGAACACCGCGGGATAGAACACCATCGTCGACGTCGCGGTGAAGGCCAGCATGACGAACGGCAGCGGGACGGTCGCCCCGAACAGCACGACGATCAACCGCCCCGCCGGGTTGCGCCGCCGCAAGCGGTCGGCCGCGATGCCGCCAAGCGTCACGCCGAGAAACCCGCCGAGCGCACCGCTCGACCCGACCAACAGCCCCGCCATCGCCGGCGTCTCGTGCAGCGTGCGCAGGACATAGGGCGATGCCCAGAAGCTTACCGCATAGCTGACAAAGGCGTTGAGACCGTATGCGATCACGACGCACAGGAAGGCGGGATTGCCGACGATTAAGCGGAAGGTCGGCGGATCGCGGCGCTTGAGCGCACATGCCCAGGAAAACACCGCATAGGCGCCGATCCCGATCGCGACCCATTGCGGCCAGGGCTCGCCGAACGCGATCAACAGCGTCACCGCGCCGACCACGACGCCCAGCCCGAGCAGATTGACCAGCAGCGCCCTGCCCCCGCCCATCGCCGCGCCGATCAGCGTCAGCGGTGGCAGGATCGTGACGAGTTCGGCGAGGAATTCCTTGAACGGCGCGGGATGCGCCGGCGGCTCGGGCAGGCCTTCGACCGCGCCGCGGATCGGTTCCCGCAAGGTCGCGATCACGAGCGCGAGCACCAGACCCGGAATGCCGACGATCATGAACGCCGCTTGCCAGCCATGCAGCCCGAATGGTCCGCCATCGGGATAAGCGTGGTTCCAGCGCTGGACGATCAGCCCGCCGATCCCGAGCGACAGCCCGCCGCCGACATACAGGCCCGACGAATAGATCGCGAGCGCGGTCGCGCGCAGCCGCTTTGGAAAGTAGTCCGAGATCAGCGAATAGGCCGACGGGCTGGCGGTGGCCTCGCCGATGCCGACGCCGATCCGCGCGGTCGCCAACATCCCGCCGCTGCGCGCCATCCCCGAAAACGCGGTCATCGCCGACCATAATGCGAGCCCGAGCGTCATCAAGCGGACGCGGTGCCAATTGTCGGCGAGCCGCCCGAGCGGAATCCCGAACAACGAATAGAATACGCCAAACGCCGTCCCGTACAGAAAGCCGAGATCCTCGTCCTTCAAATGCAGGTCGCGTTTGATGTCTTCGGCGAGGATCGAAATGATCTGCCGATCGACGAAATTGAGCACGTACACGAGGAAAAGGATGCCGAGCACATACCAGGCATAGGCCGGCGCGCGCGTCGGCGCGGAACCCGGAATGGTCGCCATCAATCGATCCTCTCGGCATTTTCTGCTCTGCCGATGGCACTAGCAGACCATACCCGAAATACGAAAGCGATTTTCGCGCGGACTTCGTGGCAGTGCGACCCGACACACGCGCCCACGCCGTGTGAGCGCGTTTGTAACAAAGTGCTGCTGCCATAAAACGCTACCGCTCACGCTCTGCGGATTCGCTTGAAATGGTCCGGGTGAAGGCCGATATTACTGGTATCCGGCACTTGGCCGGTCATTAGGAGCTTTTCGCAATGGCAAACTGGTCTGATCCCCGTTCGAATGCCTCGGCATTCCAGACGGCCGGGACCACGCGCACCGACGCGTATGACGCGGGTCTGCGGCGCTACATGCTCTCTGTTTATAATTACATGGCGTCGGCCGTGCTGCTGACGGGTATCGTCGCGCTCGGCTTCGTCGCCAGCGGCTTTGCCGCGCAGGTCTTCGGTGGCCCCGGCATCCTGAAGTGGGTCATCTCGCTCGCCCCGCTCGGCTTCGTGTTCGGCATGAGCTTTGGCCAGGCACGCATGACCAACGGCACGCTGCAGGCGATGTTCTGGGGCTTCGCGGTCGCGATGGGCCTCTCGCTTTCGACGATCTTCCTGGTCTACTCGCCCGTCGCGATCGCGCAGGCGTTCTTTGCGACCGCGGCTTCGTTCGGCGCGCTGAGCCTTTACGGCTACACCACCAAGCGTGACCTCTCGGCGTTCGGCACCTTCCTCATCATGGGCGTCGTTGGCCTGTTCGTCGCGAGCATCCTCAACATGTTCCTGCAGTCGGGCCCGCTCGGCTTCGTGATCAGCCTGGTCGGCGTGCTGCTCTTCGCGGGCCTCACCGCCTACGACACGCAGCGCACCAAGAGCCTCTACGCGCAGGTCGCCGGTACGTCGGACGAACAGCGCGTGACGATCATGTCGGCGCTCAGCCTCTATCTCGACTTCATCAACATGTTCCTGTTCATCCTGCGCTTGTTCGGCAACCGCAACTAAGCGTATCAGGGATACCATCTTACAGGGCCCGGCGGACCGCTCCGTCGGGCCGTTTCTTTTGCGCGAAAGACCAGCATGCGGCTCGGGATCGATGTGACGCTCGATTATACGATCGATGGCGCGGCCGATGTGCTGCTGCTGATCGAGGCCGCAAAAGGCATCGACCAGCGGCTCGAACTTCAGGACATGCGAGTCTACACCGACACCCCGCTCCGCGCGGTGCCGGGCGAAGCCGGGATCGGCCAGCGCTGCTGGGCGCGCGGCGACGGTCCGTTCCGCGCCGAATACAAGGCGATCGTCGAGATCGGCCGAACGCCGATCGACCTCGCGACGCTTGGCGATACGCCGATCCGCCTGATGCCGGGCGAGACGATCCCCTATCTCCTCCCCAGCCGCTATTGCGAATCCGACCGGCTCGAGGGCTTCGTCCATCAGGAATTTTCGGGTCTTGCGGCCGGGCCGCTCGCGATCGCGCTGACGCAGTGGGTTGGCGATCATCTAACGTACGCGTGCGGGACATCGACCGGCACCACCACCGCGATGATGACCTTCGCCGAACGCCGCGGCGTCTGTCGGGATTATGCGCATCTGCTCGTCGCGCTCGCGCGCGCTGGCGGCATCCCGGCGCGCTGCGTCTCGGCCTATGCGCCCGGCGTCGATCCGCCCGATTTCCACGCCGTCGCAGAATTGTGGATCGACGGCGGCTGGCATTTGATCGACGCGACCGGAATGGCATCGTGCGCCGACCTTGCCCGCGTCGCGGTGGGGCGCGATGCCACCGATATCGCGTTCATGACCGTGTTCGGCACCGCTACGCTCAACTGGCAGAATGTTGCGGTCACGAAACTATCCTGAGGGAACACCGCAGCGCGCTCGAGTGTTGGGGCTTTCTGTTATTCAGGAGAGCCAAGATGACCGAAGACACCAAACTGGTTGATCAAAAAGCGCTTGACAGCCTGTCGGTCGCGCCCGGCAACCCCGACGATGCCAAGGATATTCACGATCCACGGCAGAATGCGGGCCAGGACGAGTCGATCGCCAAGCGGCTCGAACGCAATCCCGACAGCCCCGATGCAGCCCTCGACAATGCGCTCGATGAATCGATGGACGCGTCGGATCCCCCCTCGAACACCCAGCCGGGCGACAATGGCGCTGCGCCCAAGTCCTCGGGCTATGACTCGGACGCCGAAGCCAAGCGCGCGAGCGACGCGGACTGAACTCCAGCGGCGGTCGCGCAGATGTTGCGCGATCGCCGCAGATCGCGAACTTATCCTTCTGATAGGTCATTTCTATCATAAGATATGTTGCGTCGCATCACGAAACGTGGTCGCTTGATGGGCGGGGACGGTGCGGCGTTAACCATGGCGAAAGGCCTTGAGGCGCAACGTTACTCGACTGCACTTTAGAGTGGGGTGACGGAAATGGGCTCTCGAATGAAACCGGCCAATGGCGCGATGACGCTGTCGGAAATGCAGGAATTTGCGACCTTTGCTTCGGCGACGCAGCGCTACGTGCGTCGCTCGCTCGACATTGGCCTCGACCGTGACGACGCGATCGAACGCTGGTCGCGCGATGGGGTCGAAACCGCGAGCATTCGCGCGCAAGCCCGCCTCTACACCCGCCTCCCCGCGATCCGGGCTCTACTTCCCGATGACACCGGGCTCGACGCGATCGAACCGTTCCTGACGCCGTTGATGACGGTCACCGCGTTCGATCTCGG
The DNA here is from genome assembly GCF_035019905.1 of Sphingomonas sp. 10B4. Taxonomy (NCBI): domain Bacteria; kingdom Pseudomonadati; phylum Pseudomonadota; class Alphaproteobacteria; order Sphingomonadales; family Sphingomonadaceae; genus Sphingomonas; species Sphingomonas sp. 10B4. The sequence goes on from NZ_JASJVC010000006.1 coordinate 42,080, forward strand.
CCAGGGTCGCCTCACCACTTTCGCGGCGTATCGCTTCCTGTACGAACGCCTCATCGGCGCCGAAGTGCGGCCATGGCTGCCCGCCGCGTTCTGCTCGGCGGCGGCGCTTCCGCATCTCCATCCCGACCTTCGGCGCAAGCTGCTCCAGTCGATCAGCGAAGCGGCGGCGACCGCATCGGGCTGGTCGAACCGCCAGCCGGCCTTCTATCCGAAATGGGTCGAAAAGGTCGAATCGACCGCCCTTCCGCACTGAGGCGCGACGCTACCCCCGAACCGCCGCGCTCATCGGCTCGGCGGTGACGGGATAGCCGAGATCCTCGGGAATGCAGAGATATTCGCGCCCATCGCGCGTTTCGCTCCACGGCGTCACGGTACGGATTTCATGCGCATGGGCATTCGCCACCGCGGCATCGAAATCCGCGAATTGCGCGAGCCGCTCGAGATTGCGCCGCGTCGGGAAGATGATCGTCGCGCGGCCCGCATCGGCATCGTCGAGCACATCCTGCGCGGTCGCCCAGAAGGTGCGGACATTCTCGGTCGCATCGACCACCGCGGCCGCCGACTCCGCGGGCAGCCACGCGAGATAGAAGCGCGTGTCGAAGATCCGGCTCGCCGCGTGCGCCGGCAGCCACCGCGCAAAGCCGGTCAGCGCCGACGGATCGAGCGTCAAAGACAGTTGGTGGAGCACCGCGCCGAACGCGACACCGTCATGCAGCGCAGCGCGCAGCCGCTGGAGCGTCGCCCCCGCCATCGGCGACATGCCGACGGCAACGCCGACTTCCTCGATCGTCTCGCGGATCGCGGCGATCCGCGCCGCCATATCATCGGGGTCGCCGCCAAGCTCGAGCGCGAGCGCGCGATCGCCCGGATCGACGCGCCCGCCCGGGAACACCAATGCCCCACCCGCGAACACCATCGCGCGCGATCGCTCGACGAACAGAAGTTCGGGCGCCGGGCCACCCGTTTCGCGAAACAGCACCAGCGTGGCGGCGGGGATCGGCGTGCTCATGCGCGGAATGCCCAGCGCAGCGTGCTCGCGACGCCGAACGTGCCGGCGCGCAGGAACGGCACGCCAAGGCTCGGCTGCGCGAGGCCATGCATCGCACGTGCCCAGCGGGGAAGCAGATCGACCCCGGCCTGCAAGGTGATCGACGCGAACGGGCCCGCCGCGACCGAGGGCGCGGGCTGATCGAACAGCACGCTCGCCACGTCGCGCGTGCGCGCATCGACCAGCAGCTCGGGCCGCATCGCCGCCATGATCGCCTCGGCCTCCGCGCGGCTGTGCGGCACGGGATCGACTCCGAGCGGCGCCGCGATCCGCGCCATCTCGGCGACGTAGCAGTCCTGGTCGGCGCGCGACATGGTCGGCTCGCCATAGCGGATCCAGCCATCGAGGAAGCTCAGCACCTCGCAGACATGCACCCAGGCGAGCAATGCGGGATCGCCGGCGCGATACGGCGTACCATCGGGCAACGTCCCGCCGATATGATCGTGGATCTGCCGCACGCGCGCGATCAGCGCGCGCGCATCGTCGGGCGCGCCGAAGGTGGTGACCGCGATGAAGCGCGCGGTCCGGCGCAGCCGCCCCTGCATGTCGTCGCGAAAGCCCGAATGGTCCCACACCCCGGCCAGCACCTTGGGATGGAGCATCTGGAGCAGCAGCGCAGCGATCCCGCCGACCATCATCGAGGTGACGTCGCCATGGACGCGCCACGCCACCGAATCGGGCGGAAACAGTGCGCCCGCATGGCGCTGCACTGGCTTTTCGCCCCGCGCCGCATCCTTGAACACGGCGCGTACTTGCCCGACGATCAAGCCCTTGAGCGGACGAGTCAGGTGGCTGGCAGCAGACATGCGGCGCATCGTGCCCGAAGGAAGGCAGTGCGGCTAGGCCCGCGATGCAGCGCGGAGCGGATTTGATCGAGAGCGAGATCTGGCGTGGTGGAGCTGAGCGGAATCGAACCGCTGGCCTCTGCAGTGCGATTGCAGCGCTCTCCCATCTGAGCTACAGCCCCGCACCACGCCCGCGCCCCGTTTTTGGGCGGTACGCCGCCTTAACGAGGCTTTTTGAGCGACGCAACTGCCCGCCTTCGCCGGCAGAAATTTCCTTGCGACGAAGCGAATGCAGGCTGCGACGCATGCGGCCCGAACGCGGCTAAGTCCCGGAACGGATGGCGATCTCCTGCGCTGTATTGAACAGCCCCGCCGACACGAGCAGATCATGCGGCGCGGCGTTCACCGTCTCAGGAGGACGATATCATGGGTTATGAACGCTATCCCCGCAGCACTTCGGGTGGATATGACGATCGCGACCAGGGCCGAGCGTATGGCCGCGAATCCAACAACCGCGATTCCTACGGCGTCGACCGCGATCGCTATGGCAGCCGCGACGCCCAGCCCTGGGGCGCCTACGACGAATTCGGCCAGCGCGACCGCTATAACGACGACGCCAGCCGTGACTCCCAGCCGCAGTCCGGCCGCGACTATGGCTATCAAGGTCAGGGCTATCAGGGCCAGGGCGGATACCGCCGGGACAATGATGGCCGCAACGGCTACGGACAGAACGGCAATCAGGGCGACCGCTACGGCGCACGCGACTATGGCCGTCCCGACATGTACCGCGGCACCACCAACGATCGCTTCCAGCAGGATCGTGGCCAGCAAGGTCGCGCCCAGCCGGGCTATGGCCGCCAGCCGCAGGGCTATGACTATGACGATCGCGGCTTCTTCGACCGCGCCGGTGACGAAGTCCGCTCGTGGTTCGGCGACGAGGAAGCCAATCGCCGCCGCGATCTCGACGCACGCTATGACGAGCAGCGCTCCGGCCATCCCAGTGATGACCATTACAGCGACTGGCGCCGCTCGCAGATCGACGCGCTCGACCGCGACTATCACGAATATCGCCAGGAAAACCGCACCAAGTTCGACAGCGAATTCGGCACATGGCGCACCCAGCGTCAGACGCAGCGCGGCTCGCTCGCGCAAGTCACCGAGCATATGGAAGTCGTCGGTTCGGACGGCGCGCATGTCGGCACGGTCGACAAGGTGCGCGGCGACCGGATCATCCTGACGAAGAACGACGCCGATGCCGGTGGCCGGCATCACTCGATCCCGTCGCGCTGGCTCCAGTCGGTCGCCGACAAGGTGACGATCTCGAAGACCGCCGAGGACGCCAAGGCACATTGGCGTGACGAGGAACGCAACCAGGCGTTCTTCAACGAAGACGGCACGCATCGCGCTGAAAAGAGCGACGACAAGACCACCACGGGCACGCAGGGCTTCGGCCAGACCACGCGGACCTATTGACGCGAGGCGCCCCGCTCCCGGTCGGGAGCGGGGCCAGCCGTGCGAAAGGTGGCGCACGACGCGGAAGCCGCCCCCCTTCCGTCGCGCCGCTCCTCGGCCCCTCTCCCCAGTGGAGAGGGGCTTTTTGTTGGTCCGGTTACAGCGCGCCCGAGAAGGTGTCGCACTGCGCGGGGTCGCCGCTGTCCATGCCCTTGCGCAGCCACGCCATGCGCTGCGCCGAGGTGCCGTGGGTGAAGCTGTCGGGCACGACGCGGCCCTGCGACTGCTTCTGGAGCGTATCGTCGCCGATCGCCTGCGCCGCCGTCATGCCTTCCTCGACATCGCCCGCGTCGAGCCGATCCTTGTTCTGCGCGGCCCACACGCCGGCATAGCAATCGGCCTGGAGCTCGAGCTTGACCGAGGCCTGGTTGCCCTCGAGCGCGCTGCCACGCTGCTGGATCGACGCGACTTGATCCGACGTGCCGAGCAAATTCTGGATGTGATGGCCGAATTCATGCGCGACGACATAATCCTGCGCAAAATCGCCCTTCGCGCCGAAGCGATTGGCCAGTTCGTCGAAGAAGCTGGTGTCGAGATACACGCCCTGGTCGCGCGGGCAATAGAAGGGCCCCATCGCGCTTTGCGCCGCACCGCAGCCCGAGCGGCCGTTGCCGGCAAAGAAGACCAGCTTCGGCTGCTGGAAGGTCTTGCCTTCCCGCTGGAAGATAGACGCCCAGGTCTTGTCGGCCGAACTGAAGGCGTTGCATGCAAGCTTGCTTGCCGCATCGGTGGTGCAGCTCGCGGTCGCGCTCTTGCCGGAGCTCGGCTGCCCGACCTGTTCGGTCGGCGCCGATCGCTGGCTCGTTCCGCCACCGCCGAGCATGCCCATCCCGCCGCCAAAGAAGAACAGCACGGCAAGCAGGATCGCGACGCCGCCGCAGCCGAAGCGGCTGAACACCATCGGCAGCAGCCCGAGCAGCAAGCCACCCCCACCGCCGCCGCCGCCAAATCCGCCAAATCCGCTGCCGCCTTGACCGCGCTGGTCCTCGACGTTGATGTTGGGGTCGAAATCGTCGAGGCGCATTGGATCAGTCCCGGGGTCGTTGCCGCTCGATGCTGAATGCTTCGCGCGCGCGCTTGTTGCAAGGAGCACTTGCTCCCGATCGACCGCCACATGACGCGGCTTTCATCAAACTGTCGTTGATCCGCTCCGGCAACACGCGCATGTCGGACGCATGGCAGATGCAGCTCCGACCCGGCCGAAACGTCGCGCGAAGGCGCTTCCCTTGCCCGATTGCGTCGCGCTGGTGCTGCAGGGCGGCGGCGCGCTGGGCAGTTATCAGGCGGGCGTGATCGAGGGCCTGGCGGCGAGCGGAATCGAGATCGACTGGGTTGCCGGCATCTCGATCGGCGCGATCAACGCCGCGATCGTCGCGGGCAATCCGCCCGAGCGGCGGGTCGAGCGGCTGAATATCTTCTGGGACACGGTCACCTCGGCCTTGCCCAGTTTCCCGATCTTCCCCGACGACCGGATCCGCGAATTCCTCCACGAATGGTCGGCGGGCTTCGTGCTTGCGGCGGGCGTGCCGGGGTTCTTCAAGCCGCGGCTCGTCTCGCCGATGTTCGCGGCGCCCGGCACGCCCGGCGCGATGAGCTTCTACGACACCGCGCCGCTCGAGGATTTGCTCGACGCGCTGGTCGATTGGGATCTGCTCAACCATGGCCCGGTCCGACTTTCGGTTGGCGCGGTCGATGTCGAGAGCGGCAATTTCAGCTATTTCGACACGACCGAGACCGTGATCGACGCGCGCCATATCATGGCGTCGGGCGCGCTCCCGCCTGGCCTGCCGCCGGTCGAAATCGACGGGCGGCTGTGGTGGGATGGCGGCCTCGTCTCGAACACGCCGCTGACGCACGTGCTCGATCATCAGGACGGCGCGCTGCTCGCTTTCCAAGTCGATCTCTTCTCCGCCGCGACCGAGCGCCCGCGCACGATCATGGACGTGATGGCACGCGAGAAGGAAATCCGCTTCTCGAGCCGGACGCGGCAGGTGTCCGACCAGGTGATGAAAGTCCGCAAGGACCGCGAACTCGCGCGCAAGGTGCTCGCCAAGCTTCCACCCGAGCTGGCCGACGACCCCGACGTGGTCGCGCTGCGCAACCGCTCGAACGAGGACCCGGTCAACCTTGTCCACCTGATCTACCGCGCAAATGCGTGGGAGGGCGGCAGCCGCGATTTCGAGTTTTCCGCACGCACGATGCGCGAACATTGGGAGGCGGGGCAGGAAGCCGTCGCCGAGACGATGGCGCATGCGCAACTCGTCGCCGAGAATATCGAGACCGGCAAGAGCGCCGCGTTCGATTTGACCGTTCACCGCACGCCCCTACCCTGACCGAAACGGAGATACGCATGTTCCTCAAGGGCAAGACCGCCATCGTCACCGGCTCGACCTCGGGCATCGGCCTTGAATATGCCAAGCTGTTCGCCGCCGAGGGTGCGAGCGTCGTCATCAACGGCTTCGGCGATGCCGCCGCGATCGAGACCGAGCGCGCCAAGCTCGAGGCGGCAAGCGGCGCCACGGCGCTGTACGACGCCGCCGACATGACCAAGCCCGAAGAGATCGCCGCGATGGTCGCGCGCTGCCATGCCGAGCTCGGCGGGCCCGACATCATCGTCAACAATGCCGGCATCCAGCACGTCGCTACAATCGAGGACTTCCCCGCCGACAAGTTCGAGGCGATCATCAAGATCAACCTCAACTCGGCCTGGTACATGATGCAGGCCGCCGTCCCGCTGATGAAGGCCAAAAAATGGGGCCGCATCATCTCGACCGCCTCGGCGCACAGCCTCGTCGCAAGCCCCAACAAATCAGCCTATGTCATGGCCAAGCATGGCCTTGCCGGCCTGACCAAGACGATCGCGCTGGAAACCGCGACCTATGGGATCACCGTCAACTGCATCTCGCCCGGCTATGTCTGGACGCCGCTGGTCGAGGCGCAGATTCCCGATACGATGAAGGCGCGCGGCATGACCAAGGAGCAGGTGATGAACGACGTCCTGCTCGAGGCGCAGCCGACCAAGGAGTTCGTGACCGTCGATCAGGTCGCAGCGCTCGCGCTGTTCCTCTGCCGCGAAGAGGCAAAATCGATCACCGGCGCCAATCTCTCGGTCGATGGCGGCTGGACCGCCGCCTGATCGGGCTTTTCGGCCGCGGCGGCGCGTGGTTGGCAACCTAGCACCGCCGTGGTTAGTTGTGCGCGCTATACCGGTCGCAATGAAAGAATGGTCGCCTTGAAGAAATTTGCCCGGGGTTTGGGATCGACGTTGTGTACGCTGCCGTTCGCGCTGTTCGGCCAATGCGGCGCCGGGGCGCACAAGACGATCGAAGTGCGGATCGAGCCCCGCTCGTTGATCGGCGTCTCGCACGACACCACCGATTGGCGCCGCGTCGCCACCCCCAACGATCGCGAGCGGCTGCGCGGCTGGCGCCAGGCGTGGATCGCCGCGCTCGCCAAGGCGTCGGCGAGCGTCAATGCCGGGACGCTGACGGCCGATCCCTTGCTGTTCGACCCAGACCGCGCATTACCCGGTGCGACGCCACCGCCCGGCGCGTATCACTGCCGCGTCTACAAACTCGGCGCCAACGGCACCGCGATGCACAACATCACGATCTATCCCGAGGTCGATTGCCACGTCACCCGCGATGGCGCGGTGTCGAGCCTCTACAAGGTGTCCGGGCCACAGCGCCCGGTCGGCCTGCTCTTTCCCGACTCCTCGTCGCGCGCGGTGTTCCTCGGCACGATGGTGATCGGCGACGAAACGCGGCCGCTCAATTACGGCCAGGACGTCAATCGCGATCTCGCCGGGTATGTCGAACGGATCGGCGAGCAGCGCTGGCGCCTCGTGCTGCCACGCCCCCGCTTCGAATCGCTGCTCGACGTGGTCGAGATCGTTCCGATCCCGCGCTGAGTCCTCAGTCCGTCGGCGCCGCCGGCAGCCGCGCGGCGTCTTCCTTGCGTTCGGGGCGAATATAGATCGTCGACAATTTGGGCTCGGCCGCCTTCAATTCGGTCTCGATATCCTCGATCAGCAACTCCGCCTCGCCCATCGTCAGCGAATCCTCGAAGTCGGCGCTGATCGCGAGGAAGATGCTTTCGGGCGCGGTATGGATCGAGCGGACATGGTTGACCGCGGTGATCTGCGGCCGGCGATCGACGATCGCGTGGACCTTTGCGACGATCTCGGGGTCGGCGCCCTCGCCGATCAGCAAGCCCTTGGCCTCGCGCGCGAGCAGCGCGGCGACGACGCCGAGCAACACGCCGATGACGATCGAGGCAATGCCATCGATCCGCGGATCGCCATAGGCATGGCTCAGGAACACGCCGGCACCAGCGACGATCAGCCCGCCAATCGCCGCCGAATCCTCGAACAGCACGATGAAGCCTGCCGGATCCTTCGACCGGCGCACCGCCTTCCACCAGTTCACGCCGCGATTGGCTGCAGCGAATTCGCGGATCGCGAAGAACCAGGATCCGCCCTCGAGCGCGAACGACACGCCGAGCACGATATAATTGACCAGCGGATCGCGCAGCGGTTCGGGATGCTTGTAATGCTCCCAGCCTTCATAGATCGAGACGCCCGCGCCGACCCCGAAGATCAGGATCGCGACGACGAAGCTCCAGAAATAGAGTTCGCGGCCATAGCCGAACGGATGCGCCTCGTCGGGCGGGCGCTTGCCGCGGTGCTGGCCATACAGCAGCAGCACTTGGTTGAAGCTGTCGACGACCGAGTGGAAGCCCTCGGTCAGCATCGACGACGATCCGGTGAACGCCGCTGCGACGAATTTCGCCACCGCGATGCCGAGGTTGGCGGCAAGCGCCGCGATGACGACGAAGTTCGAGCCGCCTTGCTTGGTCGCGGACATAGTGGAAGCTCCCTTTGGCGGCGACATAAACGCGCCGCCCGGCGCTGACTATGCCTTATTGCGCAACGGTAGCGCGCGCACGACCATAAGCGAAATAGACCGCCAGCCCGACCGCGTTCCACGCGAGGAACGAGATTTGCGTCACCACCTGCAGGCTGGTGAACAGATAGACGCAGCCGAGGATCGCGAGCGGTGCGACCACCCAGGCGAGCGGAGTGCGGAACGGCCGTCGTGCGGCGGGGTCACGCCGGCGCAGCACGAGCACGCACGCCGCGACCGCGACGAACGCACACAGCGTGCCCGCATTGGCGAGGCTGGCGATCACGTCGAGCGGGGTCAGCGCGGCAATGACGCTGACGAATACAGCCGTCACCAGCGTAATCCGTGCCGGCGTGCCACGCGTCGACAGCCGCGCGAGCGCTGGCGGCAGGAAGCCGTCGCGCGCCATCACCAGGAAGATTCGGCTCTGGCCATAGAGGAAGCCGAGCAGCACGGTCGGCAGCGCGATCGCCGCGGCGGCGGCGACGATCGTCGCGACGCCGCCCTGCCCGATCTGGCGCAGGATCAAAGCGAGCGGTTCGCTGCTCTTGCCCAACACCGAGAAATGCACCGCCCCAACCGCGACCGCGGCGACGATCATGTAGATCGCGGTGCACGCGACCATCGATCCGATGATGCCGATCGCCAGATCGCGCTCGGGGTTGCGCGTTTCCTCGGCGGCGGTCGAGATCGCGTCGAAGCCGTAGAACGCGAAGAAGATGATCGCCGCAGCCCCCATCACGCCATACTTCACGCCGCCATCGCCCGCGACGCTACCATAGCCATAGGGCGCGAACGGATGGAGGTTCGCCGGATCGAAATGCGGCAGCGCAACCGCGACGAACAAAGCGAGCGTGACGATCTTGACCAGCACGAGCACGGTATTGATCCGCGCACTCTCGCGCGTGCCGAGCGTCAGCAACCCGGCGACGACGGCGATGATGAACACCGCGGGCAGGTTGATCCCGAACGCGCCGCCGATGCTCGGCCCGTGCGTCGCCCAGTCCGGCAGGTCGATGCCCAGACCATGCAGAAAGCCGACCGCATAGCCCGACCAGCCGACCGCAACGGTCGACACAACAAGCGAATATTCGAGGATTAGGCTCCACCCGACCACCCAGGCGATCACCTCGCCGAGCACGGCATAGCTATAGGTATAGGCGCTGCCCGAGGCGGGGATCATCGTCGCCATCTCGGCATAGCAGAGCGCGGCACACGCGCAGATCGCGCCCGCGATCGCGAAGCTCAGAAGCACGGCAGGCCCCGCACGATCCGCCCCGACGCCGATCAGCGTCAGGATCCCGGTGCCGACGATCGCGCCAACGCCCAGCGCAACGAGATGTGGCCATGACAGCGTGCGCGCCATGCGCTCCTCGACCGGCTGGTCGTCGCCGTGGAGGATGATCTTCTTGCGAAACAGACCGGTCAAAATGCTTCCCCCCCGGACCGCGACACGATCGCGCGGTCAAAACCCCTCAGCTGCGGGGACTTATTCCCACTCGATCGTGCCGGGCGGCTTGCTCGTATAGTCGTAGGTCACGCGGTTGATGCCCTTGACCTCGTTGACGATTCGCGTCGCGACCCGCGGCAGGAAGTCGCCGGGGAACTGGAACGCCTCGGCGGTCATGCCGTCGGTCGATGTGACGGCGCGCAGGGCCAGCACATTGTCGTAGGTGCGCCCGTCGCCCATCACGCCGACGCTGCGCACCGGCAGCAGTACCGCGAACGCCTGCCAAATCGTGTCGTACAGCCCCGCCGCGCGGATCTCCTCGAGATAGATCGCATCGGCCTTGCGCAGGATGTCGCAGCGTTCCTTGGTCACTTCGCCCGGAATGCGGATCGCGAGACCCGGCCCCGGGAAGGGATGCCGCCCGACGAACGCCTGCGGCAGGCCAAGCTCCATGCCGAGCGCGCGGACTTCGTCCTTGAACAGCTCGCGCAAGGGCTCGACGAGTTGCATGTTCATCCGCTCGGGCAGCCCGCCGACATTGTGGTGGCTCTTGATCGTCACCGATGGGCCGCCAGTGAAGCTGACGCTCTCGATCACGTCGGGGTAGAGCGTCCCCTGCGCGAGGAAATCGGCACCGCCGACCTTGCGCGCCTCTTCCTCGAACAGATCAATGAACGCGCCGCCGATGAACTTGCGCTTCTTCTCGGGGTCGGTCTCGCCCGCGAGGCCGGCGAGGAACGTCTCTTCCGCGTTCACATGGACGAGCGGGATATTGTAGCTGTTGCGGAACAGGCTGACGACCTGCTCGGCCTCGCCGGTGCGCATCAGGCCGTGGTCGACGAACACGCAGGTGAGCTGCTCGCCGATCGCTTCGTGAATCAGCACGGCAGCAACCGCCGAGTCGACACCGCCCGACAGACCGCAGATGACGCGGCCGCTGCCGACCTGCGCGCGGATCTCGGCGACCTTGGCGGCGCGGAACTCGGCCATCGTCCAGTCGCCGGTGAGGCCACAGACGTGGCGCGCGAAATTGGCGATCAGCTTGGCGCCGTCGGGGGTGTGCGCGACTTCCATGTGGAACTGCGTCGCGTAATATTTGCGCGAATCGTCGGCGACGACCGCGATCGGCGAGCCGGGGCTGACCGCGACCGGGCGGAAGCCGGGGGCGAGCGCGCTGACCTTGTCGCCGTGGCTCATCCAGACGGTGTGCTTCTCGCCCGTCTTCCACACGCCGTCGAAGAGGACGCAGTCGTCGGTAATCTCGATCACGGCATGGCCGAACTCGCCGCTTTCGCCGAGCGTGACGTTGCCGCCAAGCTGCTGCATCAGCACCTGCTGGCCGTAGCAGATCCCCATGATCGGCACGCCGCTGTCGAGAATCGCCTGCGGAATGCGCGGGGATCCCTCGTCGAGCACCGAGGCCGGGCTGCCCGACAGGATCACGCCCTTGGGCGCCATTCGCGCAAAGGCCGCTTCTGCGGTGGTGAAGGGAGCGATCTCGCTGTAGACGCCGGCTTCCCGCACGCGTCGCGCGATCAATTGCGTTACCTGGCTGCCGAAATCGACGATGAGGATCGAGTCTGTCGGATGGGTCATGCCGCCAGATAGCAGATGCGCGCCGTGGGGGAAGAGTTTTGGGGACGAAATGACCGACACCTATTTAAAAGCCGCAGCGCGCGCCGGATTCGAGCCGATGGTCGTTGCCGCCGGCGAGGACGGGCGCAAGCTCGCAGGGCTTGCCGGGCTCGCTGCGAAGATCGGCCTGCGTGGGCGCGTCTACCCGCTTGCGATGCAAGCGCGCACGCACGAGCCCGACGATGTCGAGGTCGCCGCACGGACGCAGCAACTGATCGGCCAGAGCGTCCCGCGCTGGCATTTCAACATGCTGCGCGACGAACCGCGCAACGCTGCGTTCGACGCCGCGATCCGCCGCGCGGTGACGCCGGGCACGCATGTTCTCGACATCGGCGCAGGGAGCGGCCTGCTCTCGATGATGGCAGCGCGCGCCGGCGCCGGGCGCGTCGTCGCATGCGAGGAAAATCCCGCGATCGCCGACATGGCGCGACAGATCGTGGCGACGAACGGCTTTGCCGACCGCGTGCGCGTGGTGACGGGCAATTCGACCGAGCTCGACGTTGAATCCGATCTCGAAGGCCGCGCCGACGTGATCGTCTCGGAGATCGTCTCGAACAATTTGCTGGCCGAGGGTGTGCTCAAGACGCTCGCCGACGCCGCGACGCGGCTGCTCGCGCCGGGCGGTCAGATGATCCCGGCGGGCGGCGACGTGATGATCGCGCTCGGCAGCTGGTCGGCGGCGGAGGAGCACCGGATGACGATGGTGGCGGGCTTCGATCTCGGCGGCTTCAACGCGCTGACGCAGGTCCCGCGCAACGTTGCGGTGAGCGATGCGACGCTCACGTTGCAAAGCGATCCGGCGGCGTTGCTGTCGTTCGACTTTACCGGCGAGGCGGCGCGCGAGCCGCATCACGGTGCGGCGACGCTCGTCGCACAGGGCGGACCGATCGGCGGGATCGTGCAGTGGATCCGGCTGCAGCTCGACGAGGTCGTCGATTACGAGAACCGGCCTGGCCCCGATGCGAAATCGCATTGGGGGGCGCAATATTACCCGTTCGATGTGCCGCTCGAGCTGGCGGCGGGGACCGCGGTGCGCGTCGTGGGGGTGCATGACGGGCACCAGTTGCTGGTGTGGCGCGAAAACGCGGGCGCGACAGAGCTCCCCTCCCCTTCAGGGGAGGGGCTGGGGGTGGGGCTGTAACGGGCACCCGCGCGCCCAAACTTCCCCACCCCAACCCCTCCCCTAAAGGGGAGGGGCTTGCGCGCTATTCTACCGGCTTCACCTGCAACCCGGTCCACTTCGCCGCGAACGCCCACGCATCCGCCGTCTCGGCAATCACCTTGTCGGTTGGCTTGCCGGACCCATGCCCCGCGCGCGTCTCGATCCGCACCAGCCGCGGCTTCGGCCCGAGGTCGGCCGCCTGCAGCGCGGCCGTATATTTGAACGTATGCCCCGGCACGACGCGGTCGTCGGTATCCGCCGTCTCGGCCAGGATCGCCGGATACGGCTTGCCCGGCCGGATGTTGTGATACGGCGAATAGGCATAGAGCGTCTTGAAATCGGCTTCCTTCGACGGATAGCCATAATCGTCGACCCAATAACGCCCCGCGGTAAAGCGGTCGAAGCGCAACATGTCCATCACGCCAACGGCTGGCAGCGCCGCCGCGAACAGATCGGGCCGCTGGTTGGTCACCGCCCCGACGAGCAGACCGCCGTTCGATCCACCCTGAATGACGAGCTGATCCGCGCCGGTGATATGCTGCGCCTTCAGATACTCGCCCGCGGCGATGAAATCGTCGAACACGTTCTGCTTGTTGGCGAGCCGGCCGCCGTCGTGCCACGGCTTGCCATATTCGCCGCCGCCGCGGATGTTGGCGACCGCGAACACCCCGCCCTGCTCGAGCCACGCGATCCGCGTCGCCGAAAACGCCGGCGTCACCGAGATGTTGAAGCCGCCGTACGCATAGAGCAGCGTCGGCGCGGGGCCCGTCACGTCCTTGCGTTTGACGATGAACATCGGGACCTTGGTCCCGTCCTTCGACGCATAGAAACGCTGCTCGACCGCATAGCGCGACGGATCGAACGCGACCTTGGGCGCCGCCCACGGCGTCGCCTTGCCCGTGCTGACATCGTAGCGATAGATCGTCGTCGGCGTGGCGAAGCTGGTGAAGGCGTAGAAGGTCTCGGGATCGTCGGGGTCGCCGCCAAAGCCGCCGACATCGCCGATCCCGGGGAGCGGGACGACGCCATCGGGCTTGCCGTCGAGCGTGTAGCGACGGACCTCGCTCTTCACGTCGGCGAGATAGGACAGCAGCAGCTTGCCGCCGACGATCGACGCGCCGTCGAGCACGTCCTTGCCCTGTGGCACCACCTCATGCTCGGGCACCTCGGCCGAGCGCGCGTAGAGGTTGGTCGCGACGATCCGCAGCCGCGGCGCATCCTTGTTGGTCAGCCAGTAGAAATTGCCGCCGACATTGCCCGCGAAGGTCCACTGGTTCTGCAGCCCCTTGAAGATCGTGCGCGGCGCGAGCTTGGGCGCGGTGAGATCGATGACGGTGATCTCGTAGCGGTTGTCGGTGCCCTCATGCGTCGTGATGACGAGCCATTTGCCGTCGTCGGTCACGATCGCGCCATGGCCCATTTTGGGCCGGTCGGGGGTGGCATAGATCAGCGAGTCGGCGCTCTGCGGCGTGCCGAGCTTATGGAAATAGACCTGCTGGTTCTCGTTGAGCGCCTGGAACTTGGCACCCTGGGCGGGTGCGGCGAAGCGCGAATAATAGAAGCCCGAGCCATCCTTCGCCCATGACAGGCTCGAGAATTTGACCCAGTCGATCTGGTCGCTGATGCCGCCGCTCGCGACGTCGAGCACCTTTACGGTACGCCAGTCGGTGCCGCCGTCCTGCACCGCGTAGAGCAGCTTGCGGCCGTCCTCGGACGGGGTCCATTCGGCGAGCGCCGTCGCGCCGTCCTTCGACCAGCCGTTGGGATCGACCAGCACCCGGCCCGCCCCATCGACGCTGTCGCGCACATAGAGCACCGCCTGGTTCTGCAGCCCGGCATTGCGCGTGTAGAAATAGCGACCGCCCTTCTTCACCGGGACGCCGAAGCGCTCGTAATCGAGCAGCTGCTTCAACCGTGCGGCAAAGACGTCGCGACCGGGCAACGTCGCCAGATAGGCGTTGGTGACGGCGTTCTCATCGGCGACCCACTTCGCCACCTCGGCATCGGTCCGAACATCGTTCTCGAGCCAGCGATACGGATCGGCGACCTTGACGCCGAACTGTTCGTCGACCTGTGGCACACGGCGGGTCTCGGGATATTGCATGGTCTGGGCCTGTAGTTGCACGGGGGCCGCGAGAACGAGAGCGATCAGCGGCAGGGTCAAGCGCATGTAGGGCTCCGAAACGGAAAAAGGAGCCGCACTCTACCGAGCGCGACTCTTTTCTCAACCTGCAAAGCAACTAAGGCTTATGCGGCCTCGTCATACTCGCCGTCGACGATCACCGGGCCCGAATCCTGGCCCTTGGCGCTCACGTCGCGGTCGACGAATTCGATCACCGCCATCGGCGACGCGTCCGACATACGGATGCCGGCCTTGATCACGCGGGTGTAGCCGCCGTTGCGATCGGCATAGCGCGTTGCCAGAACGTCGAACAGCTTGATCAGCTGCGCATCGTCGAGCAGCCGCGCATGCGCCAGGCGGCGGTTGCTGAGACCACCCTTCTTGCCGAGCGTGATCAGCTTCTCGATGTACGGGCGCAGTTCCTTCGCCTTGGCGACGGTGGTGGTGATCTGCTCGTGCTTGATGAGGGCAGCGGACATGTTGCGGAACAACGCAATGCGATGTGCCGAGGTACGCTGCAGTTTACGACCGCCTACGCGATGACGCATGGTGATTTCCTTCGTTCGTTAGGGGGCCGTGTGAGGTACCCCAGACCAGGTGGCCGTTATGGCCGCCACCCATCGCCGTCTTGCTGACCGTAGCCCTCTCCCATTCTTCCTGGGAGAGGGTTGGGTGAGGGTCTTCTTCTACTCGAGCCCGCCGCGGCGAAGCCGCGTCGTCGGACGGGCCAAGCGGCCCGCCGGCCGGGTCGATTTCATCTCCGGCGCAGGATGCGCCGGTGTGAAATCAACCCATAATCTCTTGCTCGAGCTTCTTCGCCATCTCTTCGATGTTCTCAGGCGGCCAACCCGGGATTTCCATCCCGAGGCGGAGCCCCATCGAAGACAGCACTTCCTTGATCTCGTTGAGCGACTTGCGGCCGAAGTTCGGCGTGCGCAGCATCTCGGCTTCGGTCTTCTGGACCAGATCGCCGATATAGATGATGTTGTCGTTCTTGAGGCAGTTGGCGCTGCGCACCGAAAGCTCGAGCTCGTCGACCTTCTTGAGCAAATAGCGGTTGATCTGCTGCGTGTCGCCCGACACTTCGCCAGCCGCAGCCGCCGGAGCAGCGTGACCGATCGGAGCCGAACGCGTCACCGACGAATCGTCGAAGTGGACGAACAGCGCGAGCTGGTCCTGCAGGATGCGTCCTGCGTAACCAACGGCGTCCTCAGGCGTGATCGTGCCATCGGTTTCGATCGTCAGCGTGAGCTTATCGTAATCGAGCTCCTGCCCGACGCGGGTGTTCTCGACCTTGTAGCTCACCTGCTTGACCGGCGAATACAGCGCGTCGACCGGGATCAGGCCGATCGGCGCATCGGCCGGACGGTTGGCGACGGCAGCGACATAGCCCTTGCCGACGTCAGCGGTGAATTCCATGTTGAGCGTCGCGCCCTCGTCGAGGTGGCACAGCACCAGCTTGGGGTTCATCACTTCGATGTCGCCCGTCACCGCGATGTCGCCAGCCGTGACCGCACCTGGACCCGTTGCCGAGAGCTGGAGGCGCTTGGGCCCTTCGCCTTGCATGCGCAAAGCGATCTGCTTCACGTTGAGCACGATGTCGGTCACGTCTTCGCGAACGCCGGCAAGCGACGAGAATTCGTGCAGCACGTTCTCGATCTTGATCGAGGTGACCGCTGCCCCCTGCAGCGACGACAGCAGAACGCGACGCAGCGCGTTGCCGAGCGTCAGGCCGAAACCACGCTCCAGCGGCTCGGCGACGAAGGTTGCCTTGCGCTTGCCATCACCGGACTTCTTCTCGAGGCCGGACGGCTTCTTCAGTTCCTGCCAGTTCTTTGCATTGACGGACATAGGCTATCCCTTGGTTTTGGGTCGGCACTGCGCAATGCCGACCAATTACGAATCCCGGGCGTGCAGCGCGATCAACCGCGCACGCCCGAGAGAAATCAGACGCGACGACGCTTCGAAGGACGCACGCCGTTGTGCGGGATCGAAGTCACGTCGCGGATCGAAGTGATCTGGAAACCGACCGCCTGCAGCGCGCGAAGCGCCGACTCACGGCCCGAACCCGGGCCCTTCACTTCGACTTCGAGCGTACGGACGCCGTGCTCGGCAGCCTTCTTGCCGGCGTCTTCGGCAGCGACCTGCGCTGCGTACGGAGTCGACTTGCGCGAGCCCTTGAAGCCCATTGCGCCGGCCGACGACCACGAAATCGCGTTGCCCTGGGCATCGGTGATCGTGATCATGGTGTTGTTGAAGCTTGCGTTCACATGGGCGACGCCCGAGGTGATGTTCTTGCGCTCGCGCCGCTTAATGCGCTGTGGTTCACGTGCCATTTTGAAATCCTAAATCCTGAACGAGGAGCGAGCCGCGGTCACCCGCGGCTCAAGCTCACTTCTTCTTACCGGCGATCGGCTTAGCCTTGCCCTTGCGGGTGCGCGCATTGGTATGCGTGCGCTGGCCACGAACCGGCAGGCCCTTGCGATGGCGCAGGCCACGATAGCAGGCGAGATCCATCAGGCGCTTGATGTTCATCGCAACCTGGCGACGCAGATCGCCTTCGACGGTGTAATCGGCGTCGATCGCCTCACGGATGTGGAGCACTTCCTGATCGGTCAGGTCCTGCACACGCGCCGTCATCGGGATATTCAGCTTGGTGACGATTTCCTTGGCCTTGGTGTTGCCAATGCCATGAATGTAGGTGAGCGCAATAACGACGCGCTTGTTGGTCGGGATGTTGACCCCGGCGATACGTGCCATGAACTTTTTCTCCTGCTCCACGGGGCTGCATGGCTGCAGACCCCATCTCGACGCGTTGAATACCGTAACGCACGACACCGGCGCACGCAAACAGCGCCGCCGGAGACCGGTGTTTCGGAATAGAGACTCGCTAAGCCCCGACTCGGGTGCTGTCAAGCGAGCGCTGTAGTGTCGACGAGCAGATCGGGGATGGTCGCAGACGGCACCGGAGCGCCCCATGCAAACTCGTCGCGCTGCGCGTAGGTTTCGTTTTCCGGGCCCGCCATTCGGATAATCTTTCGAGCGACGACATCGACGACCCAATATTCGGGGACACCCGTCCGCGCATACAGGCGGGCCTTTCGTCCGAGGTCGAACTGCAGCGAACTGCTCGACACTTCGACCGCAAGCCGGACCGAGTCGCGCGAGACGAAACGATCGTCTTCGACCGTTGCTACGACGACATCAGGCTCGGGCAGGCTGTGATCGTCGAGGTGCGTCGAAACGGGTGCATAAGCCGTGAGGTTCGCTTTCAACTTTCGCACACCGAGGCTGATGGCAATCAAGATCTCGGCCTGCGCTTTGGCGTGCGGGCGATGAACCGCGTTCATGACGAAGATCTCACCATCGATGAGCTGCACGCGTCCGACATTTTCGAAAGCCCCCGCTTCGTCCAAGATCAGAAATTCATCGACGGTGATCAGATGACGAACAGGATCGCCATCCTCCACGGAAGCATTGGCGGCTCGAATGGCTTGCTCGGCACCCATGGCCTTTCTTACCAAAAACCGCCCGTTATCACAACGTCACCGGCACGACGATTGCTGCGACCAGCCCCGGCGCATTGTCGCCCAGCGCGATCCGCCCGTCGTGCAACCGCGCGACCGCCTCGACCAGCGCCATCCCCAACCCCGCCCCCGGCAGACTGCGCGCACTGTCGAGTCGCCCGAAGCGGCGCAGCGCCTGCGCGCGGTCTGCCTCGGCGATGCCGGGCCCGCGATCCTCGACCTGGAAGCGCGCCTCGCCGCCCGCGATCGCCAGCCGCAAGGTGATCGCCCCGCCCGCCCCGGCGTGGCGCAGCGCATTGTCGATCAGATTGGCGAGCGCTTGCGTCATCAATTCGCGGTGCAGCACGATGCGTGGCGCGCCGGACTCGATCACCGCCTCGAAGCGCATTCCTGCATCCTCGACGACTGGCGCGTACAATTCGGCGATTTCTTCCATCAACGCGGCGGGATCGATCGGCGCGAGCCGGTCGCGCGGCACCGATTCGGCGCGGGTAATCTCGATCATCGTCGACAGCATCCGCATCACCAGATCGGTCTCGATCAACAGCCCGCCCATCGCCGCCTCGCGCTGCGCCGGGTCGGCCTGCAACACCGCCGCCTCGGCCTTTGCGCGCAGCCGCGCGAGCGGCGAGCGGAGATCGTGCGCGAGCCCGTCGGTGACGATCCGCAATTCGGTCATCAGCCGTTCGGTCTTGTCGAGCATTGCGTTGAGCCGCAGCGCGAGCCGGTCGAACGCGTCCCCGCCACTCGCCGCATTGGGAACGCGGCGCGACAGATCGCCCTCGGCGACCCCCTCGATCACGTCGGTGACGCGGTTGAGCCGCTGCCCGACATAGCGCGTGACGACGAGACCGCCCCCGACGCCCAGCGCGAGCGACAGCAGCGTCGCGGCGGCCAGCGCGCGTTCGATGCCGCGCTGTTCGGCCTCCCAATCGTCGAGCAGATGCCCGCTGACCAGCCGATTGGGCCCGATCTGGCGCACGGCGTAGCCAGCCTCGCGTTCGGACCACGGCATCGAATCGCCGACTTGCCCTATATGGAAACCAATCGAAGGTGCCCGCCCGACATGCCCGATCGCGGGACCGACCTGCGCCAGCCGACGGCCGTCGGCGGCGACGACCATCACGATCCTGGTCGGATCGCTCGGCGCCTGCGCATCCTCGATCGCGCGGACGAGCGCCGGCAGGCCGCCCGTGCGATAGACCGCGACCAGCGCATCCGATTCCTCGATCGTGTCGCGCCGCACCGCGTCGATCGCGTCGTCATGGACGAGCTTCCACACGAACCCGACGAGCACGAGGTTCGAGATCAGCGCCAGCCCGATCGCGAGCAGCGCGATCCGCGCGGTGACCGAAAGCCGGATCAAGGCTCGGTCGACAACCGATACCCCGCGCCGCGCACGGTATGCAGGATCGGCGCGCTAAAGCCTTCCTCGAGCTTGCGCCGCAACCGCCCGATATGGACGTCGACGACGTTCGATCCCGGGTCGAAATGATAGTTCCAGATCTTCTCGAGCATCATCGTGCGCGTCACCACCTGCCCGGCGTGGCGCGCGAGATATTCGAGCAAGTTGAACTCGCGCGCGCCAAGCGCAATCGTTCGCCCCTGCCGGACGACGCTGCGCGCGAGCAGGTCGATCTCGAGGTCCCCAACCGACAGCTTGGTCGGCTGCCCCTCGGCGCCGCCGCGGTCGACGCGCCGGAAGATCGCGTCGATCCGCGCGGTCAGCTCGGCGAACGAGAAGGGTTTGACGAGATAATCGTCGGCGCCGGCGTTCAGCCCATCGATACGGTCATCGACGGTGCCGAGCGCAGAGAGGATCAAGGCGGGGGTCGCGACGCCTGCGGCGCGGATCGCGCCGAGCATCGCCAGCCCGTTCAGGCCGGGCAGCATGCGATCCGCGACGATCAGGTCGAAAATGCCTTCGCTCGCCAGGAACAGCCCGTCGCGACCATCGCCGCAGGTCTGCACGACATAGCCCGCCTCCCCCAGCCCCTTGGCGAGATAGGCGGCGGTCGAGGCATCGTCTTCGACGATCAGGATTTTACGCGACATAGGTGGCATTCCGGGCGGTTTCCTCGTGCCTAGAATGAAATGAGGCTGGCGGAAAGCAAGCCTTCCGCCAGCCAACGACACTCCCGGGAGTGCGAGTGCCGATCTCGTCAAATCTTCCCGCCGCATGCACTCGGCGATGCACACCGTATGGCGCCGCGCGGCTGCCACGGCGGTGACGGCGAGGTGACGAAATCGTCATTTGGACTGAATCGGGGACCGAAGCGGTCGCCGCGGTCAGGCGGCGTCGAGGATCGCTTCGATCGCGTGCGTCACGGCACCGATTTCGCCCATGCCGTCGACGCGCGCGAGCAGGCCACGTGCCTGGTAGATCGGGATGATCGGCTCGGTCTTGGCGCGATATTCGGCCATGCGCGTGCGAACGGTGTCTTCATTGTCGTCGGGACGACGCTTGAACTCTTGGCTGCCGCAGACATCGCAGGTGCCAGCGAGCTTGGGCTGCTTGAAATGGTCGTGATAACCCGCACCGCATACCGCGCAGGTGTACCGGCCGACGATCCGCGCAACGAGCTTGTCCTCGTCGACCTCAAGTTCGATCACCTTGTCGAGCGTGCGGCTGCGGCCCGCGAGGATCGTGTCGAGCTGCTCCGCCTGCGCCGCGGTCCGCGGATAGCCGTCGAAGATCACGCCCTGCGAAGGGTCAAGCGAAGCCAGCTTCTCGTCGATAATCCCCGAGACGATCGCATCGGAGACGAGCTCGCCCGCCTCCATCACGGCCTTGGCCTGCAAGCCCACCGGGCTGCCCGACTTTACCGCCGCACGCAGCATGTCACCGGTCGAGAGCTGGATCATCCCGCGCGTCGCCTCGAGGTGGCTCGCCTGGGTGCCCTTACCCGCGCCCGGAGGCCCCAACAGAATGATATTCACGCCACAATCCCCTCTTCGACCCGCTCTTCGGCGGCGTCGCGCTCAGCGCAGACGCCCGCCCTTCAGCTTCGCCTTCTTGATCAGATCGCCATATTGATGCGCAAGCAAATGGCTCTGGATCTGCGTCACCGTATCCATCGTTACGTTGACCACGATCAGGAGGCTAGTGCCACCCAGGTAGAACGGGATCGCCAGCGCCGACACGAGATATTCGGGCAACAGGCAGATGATCGCGAGATAGCCGGCACCGATCACGGTGATCCGCGTCAGCACATAGTCGAAATAATTCTCGGTGTTCTTGCCGGGACGGATGCCGGGGATGAACCCGCCATGCCGCTTGAGATTGTCGGCGGTCTCTTCCGGGTTGAACACCACGGCGGTGTAGAAGAACGAGAAGAACACGATGCCGGCACCGTACAGCAGCATGTACACCAGGCTGCCGTGCTGGAGATACTGGTTGAGCGTGATGACCAGATCACCATACCAGGTTTCCTTGGCGCCAGCGGTCTGCTTGCCCGCAAGCTGCATCACCGTCAGCGGCATCAGCAGCAGCGACGAAGCGAAGATCGGCGGGATCACGCCCGCGGTGTTGATCTTCAGCGGCAGATGGCTGCGGTCCGACTGCATCCCGCGCTGCGTCTGGCGCTTGGGGTACTGGATCAGGATGCGGCGCTGTGCGCGCTCCATGAAGCAGATGAACAGGATCAGGCCCGCAACCGCGACTGCGATCGCGATGATCGTGAAGCCGTTGAGGTTACCGGCGCGGCCGCCCTGCGCGAGGTTGTAGAGCGTCGTCGGCAAGTTGGCGACGATGCCCGCCATGATGATCAGCGACATCCCGTTGCCGATCCCGCGCGCGGTGATCTGCTCGCCGATCCACATCAGGAACATCGTGCCGCCGACCAGGCTGACGATCGAGCCGACGATGAACATCGGGCCGGGATCGACCACCACGCCCTGGCTCTGGAAGCCGAGCGTGAGGAAATACCCCTGGATGATCGTAAGCGCGACGGTGCCGTAGCGCGTGTACTGGTTAAGCTTCTTGCGCCCGCTCTCGCCTTCCTTCTTGATCGCGGCAAGCGTCGGCGACAGCGAGGTCGCGAGCTGCACCACGATCGAAGCGGTGATGTACGGGGTGACGCCCAAAGCGATCAGGCTGGCGCGCTTGAGCGAGCCGCCCGAGAAGGCGTTAAAGAAATCGAGCACGCCGCCGCTGGTGCGATTCGCGAGCTCGGTCAGCGCGGTCGGGTCGATCCCCGGCAGCGGCACGTAGCTGAGCAGGCGGAAGACGATCAGCGCGCCGATGGTGAACCACAGCCGCTTCTTGAGGTCGGTCGCCTGTGCGAATTTCGACAGGCTGATGCTGGAAGCCATCTGGTCGGCTGCGGATGCCATGCTGCGTATCGTCCCGGTAACTCAGGTGTCAGGAAACAAAAAACGGCGGAAAGCGTTACCGCCCCCCGCCGCTCATATAGGGGCCCGTACGGGCTTGTCTAACCTTGCGGTTATATTTCCCGCCGATGCACCCTTCCATCATTCCCGCGAAAGCGGGAATCCCGCTTCTTCTAGCGTACGCTAAAAGAGAAGCGGGACCCCCGCTTTCGCGGGGGTGACGGAGGAGAGCACAGACCTGGGAAATTCAGGCCCGAAGCGTTCAGGCCTTGAACGATTCCTTGTGCGCCTTGCGCTCGCGATACTTGACGCCCTTCTTGGCGGCAGCCTTTTCAGCTGCGGGCACGACGTGGATCACGTCGACCTTGCCGCCGAGCTTCTCGACCGCCTCGATCGCGCCCTTCGACGCGCCGGCAACGGTGAAGCTGAGCACTGCCGTCATCTCGCCCTTGGCGAGCAGACGGACGCCGTCCTTGCCGCCACGCGCCAGGCCAGCGGCCTTGAGCGCGTCATGGTCGAGCGTCGCGCCGGCTTCGATCTTGCCTGCATCGACCGCAGCCTGGATCGCACCGAGGTTCACCTCGGCATAGTCCTTGGCGAAGATGTTGTTGAAGCCGCGCTTAGGCAGACGCATGTGGAGCGGCATCTGGCCACCCTCGAAGCCTGCGATCGAAACGCCTTCACGGCTCTTCTGGCCCTTCTGGCCACGACCGGCAGTCTTGCCCTTGCCCGAACCGATACCACGGCCGACGCGCATCTTGGATTTACGCGCGCCCTGATTGTCGCGGATTTCATTGAGTTTCATGTGTGCACTCGCTTTCGCTTTTGTCGCGCTGATAAAATGGAGAAGGGGGCCGTTAGCCCCCTGACCCGAGTTTGTCTATATCCGACTAGCCCCAATAACCTCACCCGCTTGCGGGAGAGGCAACGGAGACTTGGTCCGCCTACTTCAGGCGGGCCTAATCGTAGTCGGTGAGGGCCTTCTTTTTCTGCTCGCTTGGAACAGAAGAAGAAGGCCCTCACCCGACCCTCTCCCGCAAAGGCGGGAGAGGGCTTGTTCAGATCGAGGATTACGCCTCGATCTTCACCATGTGCGCGACCTTGCGGATCATGCCCCGGACTTCGGGGGTATCCTCGAGCTCACGCGTCTTGTGCATCTTGTTGAGGCCGAGGCCGATCAGCGTTGCGCGCTGGTCGGCCTCGCGGCGGATCGGCGAACCGGTCTGCGTGATCTTGATGGTTGCCATGTCGCTTACTCCACAACCGCGGCCGCATCGGCCTCGGCAGTCTCGGATCCACCACGGCCCAGCAGGTCGGCAATCTTCTTACCGCGACGCTGTGCAACCGACTTCGGCGAAACCTGCGAGGTCAGCGCCTCGAAGGTTGCCCGGATCATGTTGTAGGGGTTCGACGTGCCGACCGACTTGGTCACGACGTCGGCGACGCCGAGCGATTCGAACACGGCGCGCATCGGACCACCAGCGATGATGCCCGTACCGGCAGGTGCCGAGCGCAGCGTCACGAGACCGGCACCGAAGTGACCGTTGCCGTCATGATGCAGCGTGCGGCCTTCCTTGAGCGGAACGCGGACCATTGCCTTCTTGGCAGCAGCCGTCGCCTTCGAGATGGCTTCCGGCACTTCGCGCGCCTTGCCATGACCGAAGCCGACCCGGCCCTTGCCGTCGCCGACGACGACGAGTGCTGCAAAGCCGAAGCGCTTGCCGCCCTTGACCGTCTTCGAGACGCGGTTGATGTGAACAAGCTTCTCGATCAGCTCTTCGCCGCCATCGTCGGCGCCAGGGCCGCCACGACCGCGATTGTCGCGACCGCCACGGTTGTCACGGCCGCCACGGTTCGCACCGCCGCCAGGACCACGACCGCCGCCAGGGCCGCCACGGTTGCCACCAGGACCACCACGACCACGGGGCGCTTCCTGCTGCGGAACCGGTGCGCCGTCGGGCGACGCTGCGATTTCGTTTGGAATGTTGTCGTCAGCCATAATTAGAACTCCAATCCGGCTTCACGCGCGGCAGTCGCCAGCGCCTTGACCCGGCCGTGGAACAGGAAGCCACCGCGGTCGAACACGACCTGCGTCACGCCAGCAGCCTTGCAGGCTTCGGCGATGCGCGTGCCGACACCGGTCGCTGCGTCGAGGTTGGCGCCGGACGTGTCGCGCACGTCCTTTTCCAGCGTCGAAGCGGCAGCGATCGTCACGCCCTTGGCGTCGTCGATGATCTGCGCATAGATGTGGCGGCCCGAGCGGTGGATCGACAGCCGCGGACGGCCCGAACCCCGTGCACGAAGCGCGGTGCGGTTGCGGCGGCGCCGCTTCTCGAAGAGAGACATACCCTTGGTCGACATTACTTCTTCTTCCCTTCCTTGCGGAAGATGAACTCGCCGTCGTACTTGATGCCCTTGCCCTTGTAAGGCTCGGGCTTGCGCCAACGACGGATTTCAGCTGCCAGCTGGCCGACCTTCTGCTTGTCCGAACCCGAGATCTCGATCGTCGTGTTGTCGGGGGTCTTGACTTCGATCCCCTCCGGCACGTCGATGTTGACGTCGTGGCTGTAGCCGAGCTTGAGGTTCAGGTTCTTGCCCTGCGCCGCAGCACGATAGCCAACGCCGTTGATCAGCAGCTTCTTGGTGAAGCCGTCCGAAACGCCGGTGATCAGGTTCTGCACGAGGGTACGCTGCATGCCCCAGAACGCGCGAGCGCGCTTGGTCTCGTTCGCGGGGTTGACCGAAACGCCACCCTCTTCGAGCACATAGCTGATCTCTTCGCGCAGCGGCATCGCGAGGGTGCCCTTGGGCCCCTTCACGGTGAGCTGCTGGCCTTCGATCGTCGCGGTCACGCCGCTGGGGATCGCGACCGGCTTTTTACCGATGCGGCTCATATCAGAACACCTCCGCGAGGACTTCGCCGCCGACATTCTGTTCTCGCGCTTCTGCGTCGGACAGAACGCCGCGAGGCGTCGAGACGATGGTGATGCCGAGGCCGTTCATGACGCGCGGCAGTTCGGTCGAAGCCGAATAGACGCGACGGCCAGGCTTCGAAACGCGGGCAACGTGCTTGATCGCAGGCTGGCCCTCGAAATACTTCAGCTCGATGCGGATGCCGGCCGCAGGGCCCATCTGCTCTTCGCTATAGCCACGGATGTAGCCTTCGCGCTGGAGAACGTCGAGAACGCGGGCCCGCAGCTTGGAGCCCGGCGTCAGGACGGAGTCCTTGCGCGCGCGCTGGCCGTTGCGGATGCGGGTGAGCATATCACCCAGGGGATCGGTCAATGCCATCTGTTGATCCTTACCAGCTCGACTTCGTAACGCCCGGGATCAGGCCCTTGTTGGCCAGATCGCGCAGCTGAATACGGCAGAGGCGGAACTTGCGATAATAAGCGCGCGGACGACCCGTCAGCTCGCAGCGGTTGCGGATGCGCGTCGGGTTCCCGTTGCGGGGAATCTCGGCCATCTTCAGACGGGCTTCGATCCGCTCGCCGTCGCTGAGCGAATTGTCGCCGGCGATTGCCTTGAGCGCCGCGTACTTCGGGGCGTACTTCTTGACGAGCATCTTGCGACGCTCGTTCTTGTTGACAGAACTTACCTTCGCCATTTTATGCCGCCTTCTTTTCGGTCGCGTCTTCAGTGACTTCCGGCGGGAACGGGAAGCCGAACAGGCGGAGCAGCTCGCGCGCTTCGTCGTCGGTCCGTGCCGTGGTCGTGACGATCACGTCCATGCCGCGGATCTTGTCGATCCGGTCGTAGCTGATTTCCGGGAACACCAGCTGCTCCTTCAAGCCGCAGGCATAGTTGCCGCGTCCGTCGAACGACTTGGGGTTGAGCCCGCGGAAATCGCGAACGCGCGGGAGCGCGATCGTGATGAAACGGTCGAGGAATTCGTACATGCGCTCACGGCGAAGGGTAACCTTCACGCCGATCGGCATGCCTTCGCGCAGCTTGAACTGTGCGATCGACTTCTTGGCCTTGGTCACGACGGGCTTCTGGCCGGCGATCAACTCCATTTCCTGGGCTGCCTGGTCGACCTTCTTCTTGTCCTGCGTCGCTTCGCCAACGCCCATGTTCAGGACGATCTTGTCGATGCGCGGAACTTCCATCGCGTTCTTGTAGCCGAACTTCTCGGTCATCGCAGCGACGATCTTGTCGTCGTACATGCCCTTCATCCGGGGCTTGGTTGCAGCATCAGCCACTGATCTTCTCCCCGGTCTTGACCGCAACGCGGACCTTCTTGCCGTCCTGGGTCTCGAAGCGAACGCGCGTCGGCTTGCCGTCGGCGGTCACATGCGCAACCTTGGAAATGTGCATCGGCGCTTCCGAACGCTTCAGGCCACCCTCGGGGTCGCCCTGGCTCGGCTTGGTGTGGCGCACGGCGACGTTGACGCCGGCGACAACGACCTTGCCGTCCTTCGGCATGGCCATCGTGACTTCGCCGGTCTTGCCCTTGTCGCGGCCCGACAGGACGATGACGCGATCGCCCTTCTTGATCTTAGCGGCGGCCATTTTACAGCACCTCCGGTGCGAGCGAGATGATCTTCATGTGCTTCTTGCCGCGGAGCTCGCGCACCACTGGGCCAAAGATACGCGTGCCGATCGGCTCTTCGTTCTTGTTGACCAGCACGGCTGCGTTCGAATCGAAGCGGATCACGGTGCCATCGGCCCGGCGAATGTCCTTCGCCGTACGCACGATGACGGCACGGTGCACGTCGCCCTTCTTCACGCGGCCACGGGGGGCAGCTTCCTTGACGCTGACGACGATGATGTCGCCCACGCCTGCAACACGACGCTTGGAACCCCCAAGCACCTTGATGCACATAACCCGCTTCGCGCCGCTGTTGTCAGCGACCTCGAGATTGGATTGCATCTGGATCATTGGATCCGCTTCCTTCTCATTCCAGGCACCGATTCCGACCGGTGCCGCCTAAACTCAGTCGTCACCCCAATTCCGGGGTAGCACGACTATTGCCTGACCCTTTCCATACGGCCCCGGCTTTCACCGGGGTACCGCGCGGAGGTGTCAGGCGTCGACGTCGACCCGCTCAGGCGTCGCGTGGGTGTTAACCCGATCGATCACCTTCCAGGTCTTCAGCTTGGAGATCGGTGCGGTCTCTTCGATCCGCACGGTTTCGCCCTGCTTGAACTCATTGCCCTCATCATGGGCATGATACTTCTTCGTACGACGGATGATCTTGCCGTAGAGCGCGTGCTTGACCTTGCGCTCCACGTTCACGACCACCGTCTTGTCGCCCTTGTCGGAGACGATCAGCCCCGTCAGCACGCGCTTTGGCATGTCTAAATCCTTACTTTGCCGCAGCGTCGCGCGAACGCGTCGACTGCAGGGTCTTGATGCGAGCGATGTCGCGACGGACTTCCTTCACCCGGCTCGACTTTTCGAGCTGGTTGGTCGCCGCCTGGAAGCGGAGGTTGAACGCCTCACGCTTCAGGTTGCCGAGCTCTTCGCCCAGCTGGTCTTCGGTCTTGGCGACCAGGTCGGAACGACGCGTGTCGAGCTTTGCCATCTTATGCAACTCCCAGATGCGAGGTGTCGCCGAGACGGGCAACGACCTTCACCTTGATCGGCAGCTTCATCGCTGCGCGGCTGAACGCCATAGCGGCGATGTCACCCGGAACGCCATCGAGTTCGAACAGGATGCGGCCCGGCTTTACGCGAGCTGCCCAATATTCCGGCGAACCCTTGCCCTTACCCATGCGGACTTCGGCCGGCTTGCCCGAGACGGGAAGATCCGGGAAAACGCGGATCCACAAACGCCCCTGGCGCTTGATGTGACGCGTGATCGCGCGGCGAGCCGCCTCGATCTGGCGTGCGGTGATCCGGTCCGGCTCCATCGCCTTCAGCCCGTACGAGCCGAAGTTGAGGGTCGTGCCGGACTTGGCGTCGCCATGGATGCGGCCCTTGAAGGCCTTGCGAAACTTGGTCTTTTTCGGTTGCAGCATGATCTATTCCTTAGCGGCGCGGATCAGGCCGGACGCCGGAAGTCTGTGCTTCCATCATCAGCCGGTCGGTCGCCATCGGGTCATGACCCAGGATTTCGCCCTTGAAGATCCAGACCTTCACGCCGCACACGCCGTAGGCCGTGTGTGCAGTCGCTTCGGCATAATCGACGTTGGCGCGCAGCGTGTGGAGCGGAACGCGACCTTCGCGATACCATTCCGAACGCGCGATTTCAGCACCGCCGAGACGGCCGCCGCAGTTGATCCGGATGCCCTCGGCGCCGAGACGCATCGCCGACTGGACCGCACGCTTCATGGCGCGGCGGAAAGCGATACGACGCTCGAGCTGATCGGCAATGCCCTGTGCCACGAGCTTCGAATCGACTTCCGGCTTGCGGATTTCGACGATGTTGAGGCTCACGTCGGACGTGGTCATCTTGCCGAGCAGGCGGCGCAGCTTTTCAATGTCTGCGCCCTTCTTGCCGATGATCACGCCGGGGCGCGCTGCGAAGATCGAGACGCGGCACAGCTTGGCCGGACGGTCGATCACCACCTTGGAGATCGCTGCCTGCGGCAGCGTCTTCATGATGAACGCACGCATCTTGAGATCTTCGAGCAGAAGACGACCGTAGTCGGCGCCCTCGGCATACCAACGGCTGTCCCAAGTGCGGTTGATCTGCAGGCGCAGACCGATGGGGTTCGATTTCTGACCCATTACGCTTCTTCTTCCATTTCGCGAACGACGATGCGCAGGCGGCTGAAGGGCTTGAGGATTCGGGTCGACTTGCCGCGGCCGCGCGTGGCGAACCGCTTCATGACGATCGACTTGCCGACCGAGGCTTCCGAGACGACGAGCGAGTCGACGTCGAGGTTATGGTTGTTCTCGGCGTTGGCGATGGCCGAGGCCAGCACCTTGCGCGCTTCGATTGCCATGCCCTTGGTCGAGAATTGCAGGATGTTCATCGCTTGGCCGACCGGCTTGTTGCGGATGAGCGCTGCAACGAGACCCAGCTTCTGCGCCGAACCACGGATCTGCGTGCCGACCGAGAGGGCTTCCTTCTCGCCGACCTTGCGGGGGGATTTCGCCTTAGACATTAGCGCTTGCCCTTCTTGTCCGCGGCATGGCCGGGGAAGTAACGGGTGGGCGCGAACTCGCCGAGCTTCATGCCCACCATGTCCTCGTTGACCGAGACCGGCACGAACTTGCGGCCGTTATAGACGCTGAACGTGAGGCCAACGAACTGCGGCAGGATCGTCGAGCGACGCGACCAGGTCTTGATCGCACCGCGCGCATTGGTTTCCTGCGCGGTTTCTGCCTTCTTGAGCAGGTGGAGGTCCACGAAGGGACCCTTCCAGACTGAGCGAGCCATCTTAGCCCTTCCTCTTCGTCGAATGACGCGAACGGATGATCATCTTATCCGTCGACTTATTGTGACGGGTGCGCGCACCCTTGGTCGGCTTGCCCCATGGCGTAACCGGATGACGGCCACCCGAGGTACGGCCTTCACCACCGCCGTGCGGATGGTCGACCGGGTTCTTGGCGACACCACGCGTCAGCGGGCGGATGCCCAACCAGCGGCTGCGGCCTGCCTTGGCGAGGTTGGTGTTGCCGTTGTCGGGGTTCGACACGGCGCCGACCGTGGCCATGCAGTTCGCATGGAGGTAGCGCTGCTCGCCCGAGTTGAGGCGGACCATGACCATGCCTTTGTCGCGACCGACGACCTGCACATAGGTGCCGGCCGAACGTGCGATCTGACCGCCCTTGCCCGGCTTCATCTCGACGTTGTGGACGATCGTGCCGACCGGCATCTGGCCCAGCTCCATCGCGTTGCCCGGCTTCACGTCGGTCTTCTTGTCCGCGATGACCTTGTCACCGACGGCCAAGCGCTGCGGCGCGATGATGTAGGCAACGTTTTCCTTGCCATCGGCGGTCTGACCATAGTTGATCAGCGCGATGAACGCGGTGCGGTTGGGATCGTATTCGATCCGCTCGACCACGCCATCAACGCCCCAGTTACGGCGCTTGAAGTCGATGATGCGGTAGCGCTGCTTGTGACCGCCGGCGATGCCGCGCGACGTGATGTGGCCCTTGTTGTTACGGCCACCGGTCTTGCGCTTGCCTTCGGTCAGCGCCTTGACGGGGCCGCCCTTGTGCAGTGCCGAACGGTCCACGAGGATGAGCCCGCGGCGTGCCGGGCTCGTCGGGTTATAATGCTTCAGTGCCATCGGATCAGATCCCCGTCGTCACGTCGATGGACTGGCCGTCCTTCAACGTCACGATCGCCTTCTTGATGTCGGAGCGGGTGTAGGGCGCGCCCTTCCACTTCTTGGTCTTGCCCTTCTGGACGATCGTGTTGACCCCCAGAACGGTCACGTCGAACAGCGCTTCCACTGCAGCCTTGATCTGCGGCTTGGTCGCGTCGTTGGTGACCTTGAACACGACGGCGTTATGCTCGGAGAGCAAGGTCGCCTTCTCGGTGATGTGCGGAGCAACGATCACGTCGTAGTGACGTGCGTCGATCCCGGTTTTTGGCTTAGCCATTGAAGCGCGCCTCCAGCATTTCGACGGCAGCGCGGGTCAGGACCAGCGTGTCGTGCTTCAGGATATCGTACACATTGGCGCCAGCCGCCGGCATCACGTTGATCGTGTGCAGGTTGCCCGCCGCCAGTGCGAAGCTCGTGTCGACCATGTCGCCGTCGATGACGAGCGCGGTCTTGCCGGTGCCGAGCTTTGCCCAATCCGCGATCAGCGTCTTGGTCTTGTTCTCGGCAACGCCCAGGCTGTCCATGACGACCAGCGTACCGGCCTGTGCATGCGTCGACAGCGCCATCTTGAGACCGAGTGCGCGGATCTTCTTGTTCAGGCCAGGGTTGAAGTCGCGGGTCCGCTGACCGTGCGCCTTACCACCACCGACGAAGATCGGAGCGCGGCGATCGCCGTGACGAGCCGTACCGCCGCCCTTCTGGCGACCGAACTTCTTGCCGGTCCGCGCAACGTCGGAACGCTCACGCGTGCCGCTTGCGGTCGCACGGCGCTTCTCGAGCTGCCAGGTGACGACGCGGTGCAGGATGTCGGCGCGCGGATCGAGACCGAAGACCTCGTCGTTGAGCTCGACTTCCGTGCCGGCTGCGCCGTCGAAAGACTGAGATGTAACCTTCATGATCAGCCCTCCTGGCCGTCGGTCGCGTCCACGGTCGCGACGTCAGCAGGCGTCTCGGCGGGAGCGGTGTCGTTGGTGTTGGCAACCTGGCGGAGGCCGGCGGGGTACGGCGCATCGGCGTGACGCGCGACCTTGACCGAATCCTTGACCAGCAACCAGCCGCCCTTCGAGCCAGGGACCGAACCCTTGACGAAGATCAGGCCACGCTCGACGTCGGTCGAGACGATTTCGAGGTTCTGCTGGGTGCGGTTCTTGTCGCCCATGTGACCGGCCATCTTCTTGTTCTTGAAGACCTTGCCCGGATCCTGGCGCTGACCGGTCGAACCGAGCGAACGGTGCGAGACCGAAACGCCGTGGGTCGCGCGCAGACCGCCGAAGCCCCAACGCTTCATGCCGCCCTGGAAGCCCTTACCCTGGGTCACACCCTGAATATCGACGATCTGGCCGGAAACATAATGATCAGCAGAGATGGTCGCGCCGACTTCGAGCACGGCATCATCGCTCACGCGGAATTCTGCCAGCTTCGCCTTGGGCTCGACTTCGGCCTTGCCGAAGTGGCCGCGCTGCGGCTTGGCGACATTCTTTGCTTTTGCGGTACCTGCGCCCAGCTGGACTGCAACATACCCATCTCGATCGGCCTCGCGAACGGCCACAACTTGAAGATTTTCCAGTGCCAGAATGGTCACGGGCACGTGGCGCCCGTCGTCCTGGAACCAGCGGGTCATCCCCATCTTTTTCGCGATCACGCCAGTGCGCATGATCAATGCTCCATACAATGCAGAGGCACCCCTCGGACCATTCCGAAGGGTGCGTACTCAGCCCAAACTCATTTTATACTGCGGCCCCGACCCGGGCTGGTGCTCCCCGCGTTGGCGGTGGAGCGTGTCGGGGGACGCAGACCCGAATAAATTCGGCGGTATCCCGTCTATCTGGTGCCGCCCGAAGGCTTCACCGAATCTCGTGGAGGCGCGCTATTACGCGAGCTTGATCTCGACGTCAACGCCTGCGGCGAGGTCGAGCTTCATGAGCGCATCGACCGTCTGCGGGGTCGGCTGAACGATGTCGAGCATGCGCTTGTAGGTACGGACCTCGAACTGCTCACGCGACTTCTTATCGATGTGCGGGCCGCGGTTGACCGTGAACTTCTCGATGCGCGTCGGCAACGGAATGGGGCCACGGATGAGCGCGCCGGTGCGGCGGGCAGTGTCGGCGATGTCGCCGGTAGCCTGGTCGAGCACACGATGATCGAATGCCTTCAGACGAATGCGGATATTGCTGTCCATAGTCCCTACCGATGCGAAAGAGCGGGGCAACTCACCCATTCGTCATCCCGGCATCTCGCGCCGGGGATGACGGCTGAATGGCCGCCTCTACTGATTAAAACCAAAACTGGAGGCGGGCCACTACAGGGCCCTTCCATAAAAAGCAACAGCCCGCGCCTCTCATCGAGGCGCGGGCTGCACTTTTTTCTATTGCTAGAAAATTTAGGCCGAAATGCCCGAGACGATGCCCGAACCAACGGTACGGCCGCCTTCGCGGATCGTGAAGCGCTGGCCAACGTCCATGGCGATCGGTGCGATCAGCTTGACGCCGAGCGCGATGTTGTCGCCAGGCATGACCATTTCGGTGCCCTCAGGCAGCTCGACGGTGCCGGTGACGTCGGTCGTGCGGAAGTAGAACTGCGGGCGGTAGTTGGCGAAGAACGGCGTGTGACGGCCACCCTCGTCCTTCGACAGCACGTAGACTTCCGACGAGAACGCCGTGTGCGGCTTGATCGAGCCGGGCTTGCAGAGGACCTGGCCACGCTCGACTTCTTCACGGCCAACGCCGCGGATCAGCGCGCCGATGTTGTCGCCAGCCTGGCCCGAGTCGAGCAGCTTGCGGAACATTTCGACGCCCGTGACCGTGGTCTTGCGCGTGTCGTTGATGCCGACGATCTCGACTTCCTCGCCAACCTTGACGATGCCGGTCTCGACGCGGCCGGTGACGACCGTACCACGACCCGAGATCGAGAACACGTCCTCGATCGGCATCATGAACGGCTTGTCGAGCGGACGCTCGGGCTGCGGCAGGTACGTGTCGACAGCTTCCATCAGCTTGAGGACGGCGTCATGGCCGATCTCAGGCGTGGTGTCGTTGAGGGCTGCAACAGCCGAACCGCGGATGACGGGGATGTTGTCGCCGTCGAAATCGTACTTCGAGAGAAGCTCGCGGATTTCCATCTCGACCAGCTCGAGGATTTCCTCGTCGTCGACGAGATCGACCTTGTTCATGAACACGACCATCGTCGGCACGCCGACCTGGCGTGCGAGCAGGATGTGCTCGCGGGTCTGCGGCATCGGGCCGTCGGTCGCCGAGACGACGAGGATCGCGCCGTCCATCTGTGCCGCGCCGGTGATCATGTTCTTCACATAATCGGCGTGACCCGGGCAATCGACGTGCGCGTAGTGACGTGCCAGCGTCTCATACTCGACGTGTGCGGTCGAGATGGTGATGCCGCGCTCGCGCTCTTCGGGAGCCTTGTCGATGTTGGCATAGCTGGTGAACGTGGCGCCACCGGTCTCGGCGAGCACCTTGGTGATCGCAGCCGTGAGCGACGTCTTGCCATGATCGACATGGCCGATCGTGCCGATGTTGAGATGCGGCTTGTTCCGCTCGAACTTTGCTTTCGCCATGATTTCCTACCTTATTGATTCGCTCGCGGCCTTCAGAGCTCCACGCGAACGCGGGCCCATAGCGACCTATTTCGGGATACGCTAGCCCTAGCGCCCAACCGGGCGCCAGGGCTTGCAATTACGCCAGCTTTGCCTTGACCTCGTCCGCGACGTTCGCCGGGACTTCTTCGTAATGCGAGAACTGCATCGAGTAGTTCGCGCGGCCCTGGGTGAACGAGCGGAGCGCGTTCACATAGCCGAACATGTTCGCCAGCGGGACCATCGCGTCCACCGACTGCGCATTGCCGCGCGTATCGGTGCCCTGGATCTGGCCACGACGGCTGTTCATGTCGCCGATGACGTCGCCCAGATAATCTTCCGGGGTCACGACTTCGACCTTCATGATCGGCTCGAGCAGCTTGATGCCGGCCTTCTGCGCGACTTCACGCATCGCGCCACGCGCACAGATTTCGAACGCCAGCGCCGACGAGTCGACGTCATGGTAGGCGCCGTCATAGACGAGGATCTCGAAATCGATGATCGGGAAGCCGACCAGCGAACCGGTAGCAGCCGTCTCGCGGAAGCCCTTTTCGATCGCCGGGATATATTCCTTCGGAATATTACCGCCCTTGATCTCGTCCTTGAAGACGATGCCCGAACCGCGCTCGCCCGGCGTGACCTTGACCTTCACGCGACCGAACTGGCCGGTACCACCCGACTGCTTCTTGTGCGTGTAGTCGACGTCGACCGGCTTGCCGAGATACTCACGGTAAGCCACCTGCGGCGCGCCGACATTGGCCTCAACCTTGAACTCGCGCTTCATGCGGTCGACCAGGATCTCGAGATGGAGCTCGCCCATGCCCTTGATGATGGTCTGGCCCGACTCGGCGTCCGACGAAACGCGGAACGACGGATCTTCGCGTGCGAGACGATTGAGCGCGACGCCCATCTTCTCCTGGTCGGCCTTGGTCTTGGGTTCGACCGAGAGCTCGATCACGGGCTCGGGGAATTCCATCCGCTCGAGGATGATCGGAGCGTTCATCGCGCAGAGCGTGTCGCCCGTCGTCGTGTCCTTGAGGCCTGCCAGAGCGACGATATCGCCTGCATAGGCCACCTGGATGTCCTCGCGCTCGTTCGCATGCATCAGCAGCATGCGACCGACCTTTTCCTTCTTGTCCTTGACCGAGTTCGTGACCTGCGACGCAGTCTCGAGCTTGCCCGAGTAGATGCGCGCGAAGGTCAGCGTACCCACGAACGGATCGTTCATGATCTTGAACGCGAGCGCCGAGAACGGCGCTTCGTCCGACGAAGGACGCTCGTCGACGGTCGTGCCGTCGAGCTTGAGGCCCTGGATGGCCGGGACGTCGAGCGGCGAAGGCAGATAGTCGACGACGGCGTCGAGCAACGGCTGAACGCCCTTGTTCTTGAACGCCGAACCGCAAACGACCGGAACGAACGAGAAGTTGAGCGTGCCCTTGCGGATCAGCTTCTTCAGGTCGGCGGTCGAAGGCTCGTTGCCCTCGAGATACGCTTCCATCAGCGCGTCGTCCTGCTCGACGGCCATTTCGATCAGGTCGCTGCGATACTTGGCGGCCTTCTCGGCGAGATCCTCGGGGATCTCGGCATATTCGAACTTCGCGCCGAGGCTCTCTTCGAGCCAGATGATCGCACGGTTCTCGACGAGATCGACGAGGCCCTTGAATCCGCCTTCCATGCCGATCGGGAGATACAGCACGGCCGGACGCGCACCGAGGCGATCGATGATCGACTGGACGCAGAAATAGAAGTCGGCGCCGGTACGGTCGAGCTTGTTGACGAAGCACATCCGCGGCACTTTGTACTTTTCAGCCTGGCGCCAGACGGTCTCGGACTGCGGCTCGACGCCGGCAACGCCGTCGAAGCAGGCGACCGCGCCATCGAGCACACGGAGCGAACGCTCGACTTCGATCGTGAAGTCGACGTGGCCCGGGGTGTCGATGATGTTGATCAGGTGCTCTTCGCCCTTGCCTTCGCTGGCGCGCCACTTGCAGGTCGTCGCAGCCGACGTGATCGTGATCCCGCGCTCCTGCTCCTGCTCCATCCAATCCATCGTCGCGGTGCCTTCATGCACTTCGCCGATCTTGTAGGACTTGCCGGTGTAATAGAGGATACGCTCGGTCGTCGTCGTCTTGCCGGCGTCGATGTGCGCCATGATGCCGATGTTGCGATAGCGTTCGAGCGGATGGCTGCGGGCCATGTCAGTGCTTCCTTAGCGATGTGGGGAGCCGGATGGTCCGGCTCCCCACGATATAGGTTACGATTGCAGCGAGCGCTAGCTTACCAGCGGTAGTGCGAGAACGCGCGGTTGGCCTCGGCCATGCGGTGCGTGTCTTCGCGCTTCTTGACCGCGTTGCCGCGGTTGTTGGCGGCGTCCATCAGCTCGCCCGAGAGGCGGGCCGACATGGTGTTCTCGCTGCGCGCACGGGCAGCCGAGATCAACCAGCGAATCGCCAGAGCCTGGGCGCGCTCGGGGCGCACTTCGACCGGGACCTGATAGGTCGCACCACCGACACGGCGGCTGCGGACTTCGATGCCGGGCTTCACGTTGGTGAGCGCGTCATGGAACACCGCGACGGGATCCTTCTTCGCACGGGCTTCGACGGTTTCCATCGCGCCGTACACGATCAGCTCTGCGACCGACTTCTTACCGTCGAGCATAACCGAGTTCATGAACTTCGAGAGGACCTCATCACCGTACTTAGGATCGGGGAGGATGATACGCTTTTCTGGGCGACGACGACGTGCCATTTCAATTTCCTTCTAAACTTCAGCCATTCGATGATCGGCTATCGAGCCGACCGGCTTACTTCGGACGCTTGGCGCCGTACTTGGAACGCGACTGGCGACGATCCTTGACACCCTGTGTATCGAGGACACCGCGCAGGACATGGTAGCGCACGCCGGGAAGATCGCGAACGCGACCGCCGCGGATCAGCACGACCGAGTGCTCCTGCAGGTTGTGACCCTCGCCCGGGATGTAGCTGATGACTTCGCGCTGGTTGGTCAGGCGAACCTTGGCCACCTTGCGCAGCGCCGAGTTCGGCTTCTTCGGGGTCGTCGTGT
Source organism: Sphingomonas sp. 10B4 (assembly GCF_035019905.1). Lineage (NCBI taxonomy): Bacteria > Pseudomonadati > Pseudomonadota > Alphaproteobacteria > Sphingomonadales > Sphingomonadaceae > Sphingomonas > Sphingomonas sp. 10B4. The sequence goes on from NZ_JASJVC010000006.1 coordinate 79,435, forward strand.
AGACGCGGGTGCAAACGCCGCGCTTCTGCGGGTTCTGCTCCATTGCAGGGACCTTGGACTTGGCCTTCTGCGGATCGCGGCCCTTGCGGACCAGCTGGTTGATTGTCGGCATTGAATCTCTTCACCTTGACTGTTGGTTACTTTGCTGGAGCCTTGACGCCCCCCCAGAACAATTCGGGGAATACAAAAAGGGCCGTTGGCAGCGAAACCGCCACCGGGCCCTGGAATGCATCCAGCAATGTTCAAGCACCGTCCCGGAGCAAAACTCCGGTCGAGCGGGGGTGCGCATACAATGCGACTCGGTTTGGGTCAACCGCGCACCGCTGCAATCTTCGGCGCTTCCGATGGGCCGATCATGCTGGTAAGGCCAGTCGCATGACACCATCACCCTATGACCTGCTCATCGTCGGCGGCGGGATCAACGGCTGCGCGATCGCGCGCGAAGCATCCCTCTTAGGGCTCAGCGTGCTGCTGGTCGAGCGCGACGATCTTGCCGCGCATACCTCGTCGGCCTCGACCAAGCTGATCCATGGTGGCCTGCGCTATCTCGAATATTACGAGTTCAAGCTCGTCGCCGAGGCGCTGCGCGAACGCGAGCGGCTGGTGAAGGCGGCACCGCACATCATCCACCCGATGCGCTTCGTGCTGCCGCAGACCAATGCGGTGCGGCCGTGGTGGATGGTTCGGCTCGGGCTCTACCTCTACGATTTCCTCGGCGGCAAGATGACGCTGGCGCGCTCGCGCGGGCTGCGCAAGACCGACACCGCCTATCTCGCGCCGCTCAAGGGTGCTGCGACCGGGTTCGTCTATTCGGACGCGTTCGTCGACGATGCGCGGCTGACCGTGCTCAACGCGATCGATGCCGCCGCCAACGGCGCCGACGTGCGAGTCGGCACCGCAGTCGAGTCGGCGCGGCGCGAGGATGGGCTGTGGCAGGCCGCGCTCTCCGATGGCAGCACGGTAAGCGCCCACGCGATGGTCAACGCCGCCGGCCCGTGGGTCCACCAGATGCTCGGCAAGCTCGGCGTCAATGCCGCGTCGGGCGTGCGGCTGGTCAAGGGCAGCCATATCGTCGTCCCCAAGCTGTTCGAGGGGACGCATTCGTACATCCTCCAGCAGCCCGACCGCCGCATCGTCTTCGCCATCCCCTATCAGGGCGAGTTCACCGAGATCGGCACGACCGACATCCCGGTCGATGCGCCCGAGGACGCCAAGATCGACGATGCCGAGATCGCCTATCTCTGCGACGCTGTGAACCTCCACTTCAGCAAGCAGATCACCCCCGCCGACGTCACCTCGACCTGGTCGGGCGTGCGCCCGCTCTACGACGACGGCGCGAGCGAGGCGAAGGCGGTGACGCGCGACTATGTGCTCGAACTCGACACCAATGGCCCTCCCCTGCTCTCGATCTTCGGCGGCAAGATCACCACCGCGCGCCATCTCGCCGAGGAAGCGATGGAGAAGCTCGCGACGCCGATGGGCTTCACCGCGCACCCGGTGACCCGGGCGCGCGTTTTCCCCGGCGGTGCGATCGCCGATTTCGACACCTTCCTCGCAAGCGTCCGCGCGACCTGGCCGTTCCTCGGCGATGCCCGCGCCGAGCGGATGGCGCATGCCTATGGCGCGATGCTAGCCGAGCTGCTGGCCGACGTGACGAGCGCCGACAAGCTCGGGCCGGACCTCGGCGGCGGCCTGACCGAAGTCGAGGCGCGCTGGCTCTACGGCCGCGAATGGGCGCGCACCCCCGACGATGTGCTGAAACGTCGCAGCAAGCTCGGACTCCACTTGTCCGATGCCGCGCAGGCGCGTTTTGCCGAGCATTGGGATCGGCTCTTTTCTGCCGCAGTGCAGCAAGGCGCCTTGTAACGAGCGGTACACAACCCGATCTTGAGGGCCTCGACATTCCGTTTCCAAATCCGAGGACTCCCCCATGACCACCACCGCCCACGCGTTCGCGGCGCCATCCGCCGACGCGCCCTTCGCGCCTTTTTCGTTCGAGCGGCGCGACCTGCTCGCCGACGACGTCGCGATCGACATCCTGTTCTGCGGGGTCTGCCATTCCGACCTCCACACCGCGCGCGGCGAGTGGGGCTCGGTCAATTATCCGTGCGTCCCCGGCCATGAGATCGTCGGCCGCGTCTCGGCGGTCGGCAGCGACGTCACCAAGTTCGCGGTCGGCGATCTCGCCGGCGTCGGCTGCATGGTCGACAGCTGCGGCCATTGCCCGTCGTGCACCGACGGCGAAGAGCAATATTGCGAGACCACGGGTTTCGTCGGCACCTATGACGCGCCCGACACGCGCTCGGGCGGCTACACCTTCGGCGGCTATTCCGACCATATCGTCGTGAAGCAGGATTTCGTGCTCAAGGTCGGGCATGACGAGGCCGATCTCGCTGCCGTCGCCCCGCTGCTGTGCGCGGGCATCACCACCTATTCGCCGCTGCACCACTGGAACGTCGGTCCGGGCCAGAAGGTCGGTATCGTCGGTCTCGGCGGTCTCGGTCACATGGGCGTCAAGATCGCCAAGGCGATGGGCGCCGACGTCTATGTCTTCAGCACCTCGCCGAACAAGCGCGAGGATGCCAAGCGGCTGGGCGCGACCGACCTGATCGTGTCGAAGGACGAAGCCGCGATGGGCGAACATGCCAACAGCTTCGACTTCATCCTCAACACCGTTGCGGCAAGCCACGATCTCGACCCGTTCCTCAACCTGCTCAAGCGCGACGGCACGATGACGCTGGTCGGCGTCCCCGAGACCCCGCATCCCTCGCCGAGCATCGGCGCGATGGTGTTCAAGCGTCGCTCGATCGCTGGCTCGCTGATCGGCGGGATCCAGGAGACGCAGGAAATGCTCGATTTCTGCGTCAAGCACGGCCTGACCGCGGATATCGAGATGATCGATATCCAGAACATCGACACCGCCTATGACCGGATGGTGAAGAGCGATGTGAAGTATCGCTTCGTCATCGACATGGAGTCGTTGAAGGCGGCGTAACCCGGCCTGCTTCCCCCACCCGTTCGCCCTGAGCTTGTCGAAGGGCAGCCCTCCCCTGGCCCGCGTTCCCTGTGGCGAGGGCCCTTCGACAGGCTCAGGGCGAACGGATGGGTGTTGTTCACCTAATGCCTGAAACGCGTTAGAGGGGCCGCGTCATGACTGCCCCCTCCCCCATCACCGTCGCCGCGCTCTACCGCTTCGCGCGCTTCCCCGACCCGGCGGCGCTCCGTCAGCCACTGCTCGATCTCTGCACCGCCAATGGCGTGCGCGGCACCCTGCTGCTGGCGCAGGAAGGCATCAACGGCACGATCGCCGGCGCGGAAGCCGGCATCGCCGCGGTCGTCGCGCACATCCGCACCCTGCCCGACTGCGCCGAGCTCACCCCCAAATACAGCCACGCGGAGACGATGCCGTTCCACCGCCTCAAGGTCCGCCTCAAGCGCGAGATCGTGACGATGGGCGAACCCGACATCGACCCGCTCGGCGGCGTCGGCACCTATGTCAAACCCGCCGACTGGAACGCGCTGATCGACTCGCCCGACACGGTCGTGATCGACACGCGCAACGCGTATGAAGTGAAGGTCGGCACTTTCGCCGGCGCAATCGATCCCGAGACGGCGAGCTTCAGCGATTTCCCCGCCTGGGCGCGCGCGCACCGCGCCGAGCTTGAGGGCAAGAAGATCGCGATGTTCTGCACCGGCGGCATCCGCTGCGAGAAATCGACCGCCTTCCTCAAGGCCGAGGGTCTCGACGAGGTCTATCACCTCGACGGCGGCATCCTGAAATATCTCGAAGAAATGCCAGCGGCCGAGAGCCGCTGGCAGGGCGAATGCTTCGTCTTCGATGAGCGCGTCGCGGTCGGCCATGGCCTCACGCCAGGTACGCACGCACTGTGCCGCGGCTGCCGGATGCCGGTCAGCCCGGAGGACCGCCTATCGCCGCTTTATCAAGAAGGTGTCGCCTGCCCGGCCTGCGCAGAAACGATCGACGCGACCAAGCGCGCCTCAGCCGCCGAGCGCCACCGCCAGGTCAAGCTCGCCGAAGCCCGCGGCGCGGCGCATGTCGGGGCTTCGTTCGAGAAGCTCTAGACTCGCTAGGGTGCGGTTCCCCGGCGAAGGCCGGGGCCCAGTCGCGGGCGGTCAAGGCTGGCGTTGCGCGTGATGACGTTGGCCATCACGACTGGGCCCCGGCATTCGCCGGGGAACCGGGTCTTGTTAGCTGACCCGCCAGCCGCAGCCTCAGTACGACCGCCCGATCAGCACCCGCTCGACCGCGGGCTCGCCCGTGAAGACACAAACGCCGTCGATCGCGCCCTGCGCCATCGGTGCGTTGCGGATGGTGAGCTTGAGCTTCTTGAGCCGCTCGACGACACCGTCGAGCGCTGCGCCGGTCGGCTTCGACCATTGCACTTCGAGCCAGCCGGGGTTCTTCACACCCTCGGCGAAATGCGTCTCGAGCGCTGCGAAATCAGCACCCGGAACGATGCTCGCCTCGAGCCGCGCACGCGCCTCGCTGTGCAGCGATCCCTGGATCTCCTCGAGCGTCGCCGAGACGGCAGCGACGAAATCACCCTGCGCGACGATCGCGCTGTCGAGCTTGCCGTCGGCGCGGTACAGCCGGTCGCGGCGGATCACCGAGACGTTGCCGCCCGCCATGTCGCGCCCGCCGACTTCGATCACGACCGGCGCGCCTTTCTTGACCCAGCCCCAGCGCTTGGTCGCGGCCTTGCCGAACTTGAGGTCGAGCAGCGCGCGCACCGGCTCGCCGAGCGCCGATTGCTGCGCCAGCTCGGCCTGAAGCGCCTTGCAATAGTCGATGAGCGCCGCATCCTCAGGGCTTTCGCGCAGCATCGGCACGATCACCACCTGCCACGGCGCGATCCGCGGCGGCACGCGCAGGCCGTCGTCATCGCCGTGGACCATGATCACGCCGCCGATCATCCGCGTCGACACGCCCCAGCTCGTCGTGTTGGCGAGCTCGAACACGCCTTCCGAATTCTGGAACTTGATGTCCTGCGCAGCCGCGAAATTGGTGCCGAGGAAGTGCGAAGTGCCCGCCTGGAGCGCCTTGCCGTCCTGCATCATCGCCTCGATGCTGTAGGTCGAGACGGCCCCCGGAAAGCGCTCATTCTCGGGCTTTTCGCCCGCAACCACCGGCAGCGCGAGGCAATCCTCGGCGAACGAGCGATAGACTTCGAGCATCTTGAGCGTCTCTTCGCGCGCCTCTTCAGCCGTCGCGTGCGCGGTGTGTCCCTCCTGCCAAAGGAACTCGCTGGTGCGCAGGAACATCCGCGTGCGCATCTCCCAGCGCACCACATTGGCCCATTGGTTGATCAGTACCGGCAGGTCGCGCCACGACTGCACCCAGCGCGCGAACGCCGCGCCGATCACCGTCTCCGAAGTCGGGCGCACGACGAGCGGCTCCTCGAGCTTGGCGGTCGGGTCGGGCATCAACCCGCCCTTGCCGTCGCTCACCAGCCGGTGATGCGTGACGACTGCCATCTCCTTGGCGAAGCCCTCGACGTGATCAGCCTCCTTCTCGAAATAGGAGAGCGGGATGAACAGCGGGAAATAGCAATTTTCGTGACCGGTCGCCTTGATCCGGTCATCGAGCAAGCGCTGGATGCGCTCCCAGATGCCATAGCCCCACGGCCGGATCACCATGCAACCGCGCACGCCCGATTCCTCGGCGAGATCGGCCTCCGCGATGACGGACTGGTACCAAGCCGAAAAATCGGCTTCGCGGGTGACGGGGAGTGCGTGCTTGATCATGCTGGCGCGGATAGCGCGGAGAAGCGGCGGCGTCACCCCCGGGCGCGCGGGGCGGTGGCGACATCGAGCGGCTTGCCCCACCTCCGTTCGGGCTGAGCCTGTCGAAGCCCTGCCCTCACCGCGCGAGTGCGCGGGAGTCGAGCGCAGGCTTTCCGCACGCTCGGGGCGACCGGACGGGCGCCTTAGCTAACCAGCGCGCCGAAACACCAGCAACAGATTGTTCGCGGGCATCGCTATCGTCTGCTCGAGCACGAACCCCGCAGCGGCCTCGCGTACCGCATCGACCGAGCGAATCCCCCACCGCGGATCACGCGCGCGGAGCGACTCGTCGAACGCCAGATTGCTCTGCGCCGTCGGCACATCGTATTGCAGGAACGGACCGTACAGGATCAGCGGCGCTCCTACCGGAAGCAGCCGTGCCGCGCCCGCCATCAGCCCGAGCGTCGCTTCCCACGGGCTGATATGCACCATGTTGATGCACAGCACCGCATCGGCGCGGTCGACCGGCCACGCAGCGGCGGCCGCATCGATCTCGAGCGGCGGTAGGACGTTCTCGATCCCCTCGCACCACGCCGCGATCGACACGCGCGCAGCGGCATCGGGGTCGCTCGGCTGCCAGTCGAGCGCGGGAAACTCCCCCGCAAAATAGGCGGCATGCTCGCCCGATCCGCTCGCGACCTCGAGCACGCTTCCCGACAACGGCAACACGCCGCGCAGCGTGTCCGCAATCGTCATCCGGTTGCGCAAGGTTGCCGGCGCATGGCGCCGCGCTTCGACGCCCGCCTCGGCCGGGATCCACGGCTCGCTCAAGCGGGGGCGCCTTCGAGCAGGCGTTTGGCGCGCAGGTACATCTCCAGCCGCTGCACCGCGAAGATACCGAGCGACAGCGCCGCCAACCCGTCGACCAGCACGCTGACGTCGAAATGCAGCGCGCTGCCCTCGGCCTGCGCGACGGTCTTGACCGCGATCAGCACGACGATGATCGCCAGCGCCCAGATCGAGCCCTTCTGCATCAGCAGCCCGGTTGCTGGATCGAGATGGATCCGCATCGTCTTGCCGCGCTGCCAGCCGATCGCCCCGCCGACCACCAGACCGAGCGCCGAGACGGCCCAACCGAGCGCGCTCGGCGGGAAGCGGACGAACAAATAGGCGACGACCAGCGCATAGATCGCCGGCACGATCCACAATTGCTCGATCTTGAGCGGCCGCACGCGCATCAGGCTCCGTCCGCGGATCGCAAAGACGATGACGAAGACCACGGCCATGATGGCATATTGCTGCCAGCTGGCCTGAACCTGATGCACCTGCATATATTCCCCCCGTTATTCCGCGGCTTGCGCGAGTCCCGGGTCCTTCCATACCAGTATCGGCTTGCGCGCCGCCAGCGTTTCGTCGAGCCGGCTGCGCGGTGCGAAATGCGGCGCGGACTTAAGGCTTATATCACCCGCCTTGGCGCGCTCGGCGACCGAGCGGAGCGCCACGATGAACTGGTCGAGCGCGGCCTTCGATTCGGTCTCGGTCGGCTCGATCAGCATCGCGCCGTGGACGACGAGCGGGAAGTACATCGTCATCGGGTGGAAGCCCTCGTCGATCAGCCCCTTGGCGACGTCGATCGTCGAGAAGCCGTCGGCAAGGCCATTATCCGAGAACAAGGCCTCGTGCATGCACGGCCCCGAACCCCCGAACGGCGCTTCGAGCGTGCTGTCGAGGCTGCGCAGTATGTAGTTGGCGTTGAGCACGGCATCTTCCGACACCTGCCGCAGGCCATCGGCGCCGTGGCTGAGGATGTAGGTCAGCGCGCGGGTGAACATGCCCATCTGCCCATGGAACGCGACCATCCGGCCGAACGCGCCGGCATGATGCTCGCCCGCGGTTTCCTCCTCGACGAGGTGGAAGCCGTCGTCGGTCTTCTCGACGAACGGCAGCGGCGCGAAGGGGCTGAGCGCCTTCGAGAACACCACCGGCCCCGAGCCTGGCCCGCCGCCGCCATGCGGGGTCGAGAAGGTCTTGTGCAGGTTGATGTGCATCGCATCGATGCCGAGATCGCCCGGCCGCACGCGCCCGACAATCGCGTTGAAATTGGCGCCGTCGCAATAGACGAGCCCGCCTGCGGCATGCACCGCATCCGAGATCACGCGCATGTCGCGCTCGAACAGGCCGCAAGTGTTGGGGTTGGTGATCATTACGCCCGCCACGTCGGGGCCGAGTCGCGCGATCAGCTTCTCGGTATCGACGCGGCCGTCGGCGGTCGCGGGGATGTCCTCGACGCTATAGCCCGCGAACGCCGCGGTCGCCGGGTTGGTGCCGTGCGCGCTCTCGGGGACGAGGATGATCTTGCGATGCCCCTCCCCGCGCGCCTCGAGCGCGGCGCGGATCGCGAGCACGCCGCACAATTCGCCATGCGCGCCCGCCTTGGGGCTCATCGCGACCGAGTCCATGCCGGTGAGCGTGACGAGCCAGTGCGCCAGCTGCTGGATCACTTCGAGCGCGCCCTGCACGCTCTGCACCGGCGCGAGCGGGTGGATGTCGGCGAAACCGGGGAGCCGCGCCATCTTCTCGTTGAGCCGCGGATTGTGCTTCATCGTGCACGAGCCGAGCGGGAAGAAGCCGAGGTCGATCCCGTAATTCTGGCGCGACAGGCGCGTGTAGTGGCGCACCGTTTCGGGCTCGGACAAACCAGGAAGGCCGATCGGCGCGGTACGGGCCAGGTCGCCAAGGCGCGAGGTGGCGGCGACGGGTTCGACAAGGTCGACGCCGGTGGTCGTCGTATCGCCGATCTCGAAGATCAGCGCTTCCTCCAGCATCAGCGCCTTGTTGCCGGTGGTCGTGGGCGCAGCCTTACCGCCCGAGATCGGCGCTTCGGGGCGCCATCCGCTTGCGTTGATGCTCATGCCAGTACCTCCTGAAGCGCAGCGGCAAGGATTTCGACGTCCTCCGCGGTGGTCGTCTCGGTAACGGCGACGACGAGGCCGTTCGCCAGCGAATCCTCGCCCGGATAGAGCCGCCCGAGCGACACGCCCGCGAGGATCCCGCGATCGGCGAGCGTGCGCACGATCGGGCGTGCTTCCTTGGACAGTTTCAGCGTGAATTCGTTGAAGAAGTGCGTCGTCACCAGTTCGACGCCCGGCACCTGCGACAGCCGCTCGGCCGCCGCCACCGCGCCCGCATGGTTGATCGCCGCGAGCTGGCGCAGGCCTGCCTCGCCGAGCAAGGTCATGTGGATCGAGAACGCCAGCGCGCACAGCCCGCTATTGGTGCAAATGTTCGACGTCGCCTTCTCGCGGCGGATATGCTGCTCGCGCGTGCTGAGTGTCAGCACGAAGCCGCGGCGCCCGTCGGCATCGAGCGTCTCGCCGCACAGCCGGCCCGGCATCTGGCGAACGTACTTTTCCTTGCAGCCGAACAGGCCAACGTAAGGCCCACCGAACTGCAGGCCGACGCCGAGCGACTGCCCCTCGCCCACCACGATATCGGCGTCCATCTCACCCGGCGCCTTGATCGCGCCCAAAGCGACCGGCTCGGTCACGACGGCGATCAGCAGCGCCTTGTTGGCATGGCACGCATCGGCGAGCGGCTTCAGATCGGCGATGCGGCCGAGAATGTCGGGATATTGCACCACGACGCACGACGTGTCGGTGTCGATCGCCGCGATCAGCGCGTCGATATCGGTATCTGCCCCGAGCGTCGGTGCCGAAGTCTCGAGCGCGTCGCCGGTGAACTTGGCCATCGTCTTGGCGACCGAGACGTAATGTGGGTGGAGCCCCGACGAGAGGAGCGCCTTGCCGCGCTTGGTGATGCGCCGCGCCATGCCGATCGCCTCCCAGCAGGCGGTCGAGCCGTCGTACATCGAAGCATTGGCGACATCGGTGCCGAGCAGGCGCGCGACCTGGGTCTGGAACTCGAACAGCATTTGCAGCGTGCCCTGCGCGATCTCGGGCTGGTACGGCGTGTAGGCGGTGAGGAACTCGCCGCGCTGGATCAGGTGATCGACCGAAGCGGGCACATGATGCTTGTACGCGCCGCAGCCGAGGAAGAAGGGCACCTCCCCCGCGGTGAGGTTTTTCCGCGACAGCGCGGTCATGTGGCGTTCGACCGCCATCTCGCTCGCATGCATCGGCAGGCCGGGGATCGGGCCCTCGAGGCGAGCGGCTTCGGGCACGTCGACGAACAGATCGTCGATCGTCGCGACGCCGATCACGCCGAGCATCGCGTCGCGATCGATTTGGGTCAGGGGCAGGTAGCGCATCAGAATTCCCGTCGCCCCGGCGAAGGCCGGGGCCGCTAGGTTTGGATCACGCGCCGGGCAAGACAACCCAGCGGCCCCGGCCTTCGCCGGGGCGACGCATCTTAAAGCTTCTCGACGAACGCCGCGTAGGCGATCTCGTCCATCAAGCCGCTCAGCTCGTCCGGATCGGACAGCGTCAGCTTGAAGAACCAGCCGTCGCTCTCGGGCTCCTCGTTGACGAGGCCCGGCGTCTCGGTGAGCGCAGGATTGCCCTCGATCACCGTGCCCGACACCGGCGAATAGACGTCCGACGCGGCCTTGACCGATTCGACCACGGCGGCTTCGTCGCCCTTGGTCAATGCCTTGCCCTCTTCGGGGACGTCGACGAACACGATGTCGCCGAGCTGGCTCTGCGCATATTCGGAGATACCGACGGTGCCGACATCGCCATCGACATCGACCCATTCATGGTCTTCGGTGAAATAACGGCTCATTTTGGACCTCCCAGAAACTTTGGTTGCCGGACGTAGCGGTGGGGAATGAAAGGCATTGCGGTGACGGTCGCGGTGTGGACCTTCCCGCGCTGCGACAAGGAAACGGTGGTGCCTGGCGTCGCGAACTCGGTCGGCACATAGGCCATCGCGATCGCCGCACCGACGCTCGGCGCGAAGCCGCCGCTGGTGACGCGGCCGATGTCGGCGCCGCTGGCATCGACGACGGTCGCGCCCTCGCGCACCGGCTGGCGGCCGGCGATCAGCAGGCCGACGCGCTTGGCCGTCGCACCGGCGGCGCGCTCGGCGAGGATCGGTTCAGCACCCATGAAATCGCCCGCCTCGCGGCGACGCTTCGACAGCGCGAAGCCGAGATCGGCCTGGACCGGGGTCGTCTCGGGATCGAGATCATGACCGTAAAGCGGCAGCCCTGCCTCGAGCCGCAGCGAATCACGCGCGCCAAGGCCGATCGGCTTGACCTCGGGCTCGGCGATCAGCGCATCGGCAAGCGCAACGACATGCTCGCCCGCAACGGAAATCTCGAAGCCGTCCTCGCCGGTGTAGCCCGAGCGGCTGATCCACAGTGGCACGCCGTTCCAGTCGAACGCCCCCGCGGTCATGAACACCATCGCCTCGACGCCCGGCACCAGCCGCGCGAGCGCATCGACCGCCTTGGGCCCCTGCAGCGCGAGCAAGGCCTGCTCCTCGAGATGGTTGATCGCGATGCCATCGGGCAGGAATTCGAGCAGATGCGCGATATCGTCGATCTTGGTCGCGCCGTTGACGACCATGTAGAAGGTCGGCGCGTCGGGATCGGTCGGCGATGCGTCGAGCGGCGACCAGCCTGCGGGCTCGGCGGGTTCGGCGGCGACATCATCCGCCGCAAACGGGTTCTCGCGCGGCAGATGCGTGACCATCAGATCGTCGAGAATGCCGCCATTCTCGGCGAGCAGCAGCGAGTAGCGCTGCTTGTTCTCGGCAAGGCCCGCAATATCGGCAGGCAGCAGTGCTTCGAGCGCGGCGACGACATCGGCGCCACCTTCTGCACGGAAGACGAGCTGGCCCATATGGCTGACGTCGAACAACCCGGCTGATTCGCGCACCCACAGATGCTCGGCCATGATGCCTTCATACTGGACGGGCATGTGATAGCCGGCGAATTCGACCATCCGCCCGCCCTGCGCGCGGTGCCAGCCGTCGAGCGGCAGCGTCTGCGTCGCGATCTCGTCGGGAATCTCGGTGTCGCTCATGTCGGGCCTTCCGTGCTGGGACTACGGCGCGGCTCGACGCGATTGCGCCGATACCCACACCGCCCCCTCTGTCACGGATACCTGAGAGCTTTGACCTGCGTGTTGCAGGCTTACCCCTTCGGTGGCCCCACCAACGCGGCGGAAGCGCTTTCCAGAGTGTCGTTAGCCCGCGCGGTCCGGTTGCCTGAGAGATTCCGGGGCGGTTGCTCCTTCGGCGGCCCGGCTGATCCTTGCGGACCCCCGGGCACTCTCCCGCGCGTGCCTATCCAGGTTGCCCTGCATCGACCAATTCGGTTTGACGCGCTGCAGCAAGCGAGTCAACGCGCCAGATCACCGCGTCGCGTTATATTTCAGCTGATCGTCGGTCAGCTGGAATCCGACCAGCGCCTCGAAGGTCGCGCGGAGCACCGCCTGGCGGACTTCGGGGCGGCTCAGCGGATCGACCGCAGCATCGTCGCCGCCGGCCTTGCGCTTCTCGGTCAGCTTCTTGCGGACATCGTCCGGCAGTGTCGCCGCCGCGCGCGATACCGTCGCAGTGCCCGTCCCCTGGACGACGGCGCGCGCCTGGCCAGCGTCGAAGTGCAGCACCGAACGGCCGATGCGCTTGGCAACGACGGCGTTGCCGCCCTGCACCACGGTCACGAAATACGGCAGCGTCACGTCGCGCGCCGCCTCGGTACGGACGCGTCGCCCCTCGACCGAGAAGGTGACGGTGGTCACCACGTCGGCGCCGGTATCGTCGCACGTCGAACGCACATTGGTCAGCACGGCAGTCACGTCGATCGCGCTCGAATCGCGGCTGGTGACGGGGTCGAACAGCGTGATGTCGCCGGTATGCGCTGGGACAGCGACGCTCGGGCACGCGCTGCGGATCGCGGTGATGCCGCCGGTTTCGTCGAAGTCGCCCGTCGTTTTGCACCCCGCGAGCAGCGAAAGCGCCGACAGCAGGAACACTGGAGCGGCGATGGTCGATTTCCGGAGTGTCACGGGGGCACGCACCTTATTCATGCAAAAGGAATCCGCTGGCCAATGAGAATTCTCGGCACAGAGGGCGCTTCACCATAGGAACCGCCTTCCGCCCGCGCAAGCAATCGCGTAGGCTCCATGCCTGATGGTGCCCGCTTCCAAGCCTAGACTCGATTTGATCATCGCCGCCCCGCGAGGCTTTTGCGCCGGGGTCGACCGAGCGATCCAGATCGTCGAGCTGACGATCGAGAAATACGGCGCGCCGGTCTATGTCCGCCACGAAATCGTCCACAACCGCTTCGTCGTCGACATGCTGCGCGGCAAGGGTGCGGTGTTCGTCGAGGAGCTCGACGAAGTGCCCGAGGGCGTACCCGTCGTTTTCTCGGCGCACGGTGTTCCCAAGGCGGTTCCCGACAAGGCGACCGAACGCGGCATGATCTTCCTCGATGCGACGTGCCCACTCGTCTCGCGCGTCCATCGCCAGGCCGAGCGGCTGGTCGAGGCGGGGCGGCACATTGTGTTCATCGGCCATGCCGGGCATCCCGAAGTCATTGGCACCTTCGGCCAAGTGCCCGAGGGATCGATGTCGCTGATCGAGACCGTCGCCGATGCCGAGGCCTATGCCCCCGCCGACACCGACAGCCTCGCCTTCCTGACGCAGACGACGCTGTCGATGGACGATACCGCCGCAGTGGTCGCGACCTTGCAGCGGCGCTTCCCCTCGATGCTCTCGCCGCGCGGCGAGGACATTTGCTACGCCACGTCGAATCGCCAGACCGCGGTCAAGGCGATCGCGCATGCGTGCGACGCGGTGCTGGTGATCGGCGCGCCCAATTCGTCCAATTCGGTGCGGCTCGTCGAAGTCGCCGAGCGCGAGGGCACGCCCGCGCGGCTGATCGAACGCGCCGCCGACCTCGACTTCGGCTTCCTCGATGGCGTCAAGACTTTGGGCATCACCGCCGGGGCGTCGGCCCCCGAACTGCTGGTGCGCGAACTCGTCGATCTGCTCGGCCAACATTATGCGGTCAGCGAGCAAGAGGTCGAAACCAAGCGCGAGACGATCATCTTCAAGCTGCCGCGCGAACTCGACGCCGTCGCCGCTGCCTGACCGATGGCTGTCTACACTCCCGTCTCGGCCGAACTGCTGGCCGCCTTCCTCGCGCGCTATGATGTCGGCGAACTCGTCTCCTCCAAGGGCATTGCCGAGGGGGTCGAGAATACCAACTATCTCGTCGACACGACGACCGACCGCTTCATCCTGACGCTCTACGAAAAGCGCGTCGAAGGCGGCGACCTACCCTATTTCATGGATCTGCTCGATCATCTCGCCGCGCGCGGCAACCCCGTGCCACCCGCGATCAAGGACCGCGACGGCAATTCGATCCAGATGCTCGAGGGGCGGCCGGCCTGCCTGATCCAGTTCCTGCCGGGCGTATCGGTAACGCACCCGACCCCGGCGCAAGCGTTCGCCGCCGGGCAGGCGATGGGCCGGATGCACGCCGCGCTCGCCGATTTCACGCGCGAGCGCCCCAATTCGATGGGCGTCGCAACGTGGCAGCCGCTGCTCGAGCGCTGCGGCGCGGATCTCGATTCGATCGCGCCGGGGCTGCACGCCGAGGCAAGTGCGATGCTCGACACCGTGCTGCGCGACTGGCCGAGCGACTTGCCGACCGCGACGATCCACGCCGACCTGTTCCCCGACAACGTGCTGATGCGCGGCGATCAGGTCAGCGGGCTGATCGATTTCTATTTCGCGTGCACCGATATCCGTGCGTTCGACGTCGCGATCCTGCACAGCGCCTGGGCGTTCGATGCCGAGGGCCGCTCGGTCGATCGCGAGGTCGGCGCGGCGCTGATCGACGGCTATGATGCGAGCTTTGGCCTGTCGGATGCCGAACGCGGCCAGCTCGGCACGCTCGCCAAGGGCGCGTGCCTGCGCTTCTTCCTGTCGCGCGCGTGGGATTGGCTCAACACCCCGGCCGATGCGCTGGTGACACGCAAGGATCCGCTGGCCTATCTGCGGCGCTTCCAGACCTATGCCACGGACGACCTCTTCCCATGACCGATACTGCCGCCGAAATGACTCGCGTCGAAATCGCCACCGATGGCGCGTGCAAGGGCAATCCCGGCCCCGGCGGCTGGGGTGCGCTGATTCGTTCGGGCGCGACCGAAAAGGAACTGTCGGGCGGTGAAAATCCCAGCACCAACAACCGCATGGAGCTGATGGCGGCGATCGAGGGGCTCAACGCGCTCAAGCGCCCGTGCCGCGTTACGCTATCGACCGACAGCCGCTACGTGATGGATGGGCTGACCAAGTGGATCAAGGGCTGGCAGAAGAACGGCTGGAAGACCGCCGCGAAGCAGCCCGTCAAGAATGCCGAACTGTGGCAGGCGCTGCTCGACGCCGCCAAGCCGCACCGGATCGACTGGGTGTGGGTCAAGGGCCATGCCGGCCACCCCGACAATGAGCGCGCCGATCGGCTGGCGAGCGATGCCGCGGTGCTCGCCGGGCGACGCGGGTAAGGCCTCGGCCTCAGGCCTCTTCGACCGGCGCGCCCGGGCCGTTCTTGAGCATCGACTCGATCGCGTTCTTCGCGCCGGCCTTGCTCGAATAGCCTTCGGTCCACCAGATCAGCTCGGCATTGTATTTGAACTTTGCGACGTATACTCCGTCTGCTTGACGACCCGCAAAATCGTCGCTCGCTCAAGCCATGATTCTGAAATCTGCAGGATCGATGACGCGGAAGTTGTCCGAAACCTGATCGCACAATTCGGTCCAGTTCTTGGGCACGGTCTGG